>CAYGZJ010000097.1:0-5387 GCA_964354335.1 uncultured Planctomycetales bacterium
CGACTATGAGTTCATTAGAATTGATTGGCATAAAAGAGAAGAGCCAATTTATCTGGTTAAGGTAAAATGCCCTTCTACAGGCGCCTTTTATACCTTGCGTGTGCCGCCAGTTATGAAGACCGTAAAAGCGGCGATTGCTTGGACGTTTGGAGTAAAAGAGGAGGAATATTGCCTTGAGACTGAAGCTTAATCGTATAAATTGGCTCGAGATAATATAAAATTATGAAAAGGATGCTATTTGCAATAGGGATGGTTTGTTTGTGCGTAAATGTGTATGCGCAGGACTGCGGTGGGGATATCGATCGCCAGCGCGTTAACAGCGAGTTATTTGATGAGGTGCAGAACAAGTACAACTTAAGCGATGCTGAAACTTATGAGCTACTTGGTAGAACTTATCTAGAAATGGACAATGTTAAAATGGCTGAATACTGTTTTCAGGTGGCAGTTCAACTAAATCCTAGTCTATATTTATCCTGGTATAATCTCGGTCTAATCAATATGGAAGATCCGGTTTCCTATTTTAAAAAAGCAATCAAAGTAAACCCTAAATTCTCTCCTCCGTACTACTGGCTCGGGCTTTATTATTGCAAATCTAAAGATAATAGCGGGTCTTTACGATATTTTGCGCAGTACCTTAATATTGCGGACGAAAACGATCCGCAGGAAAAGGATAGGATCGAGATGGCAGGATATATTATGGGAGAGATTAAGGCAGGTAACATTGACTATGACTTGATAATGGAAAAGGCGATTAGTCGGAAAGCTAAAGAACTAAATTAAAGAGAGGATTAGGATTATGACATGTGTATTTATACTGATTGGGGTTATTTTCGGGGTAGCTGCAACATGGTTTTTGCTGACATATAAATACAATTATAGAAGAGTTACGCTCGCCTTGCAAAATCTAGAAAATTCTGATACGGAAAATAAAGAATTTTGTTTCAGGGCGACAAGGGATATAGCGTTTCTTAAAGAACAGGTAAAAGCCCTAACAAAATCAAACAAATGATTTCTGACTGCCAAAAACGCTGTTTACAGAGAGAGCAGGATGCGAAGTCCGAGTTACCATCCAAGCACGGAAAACCCGCCGAAATTGAGTAAAAAGCGAAAGCAAAAAATGGGGTCAGACCCCGTATTTTGGGGTCTGACCCCATTTTCTTTATTGACTTGAAAAACCCCGCCTGATTGCCTATAATATAGGTGTCTTTCCCTGCGACATTATGCTGTCGCCTACCCTGCTATAATATATTCATGAAAAAAGAAAAGCCAACCACCCCTAATCCGCCCCGCATTTATGTCACCGAAGCCTCTGCCGGAGGGGGGAAAACCTACGCTCTTGCCCGGCACTATCTCAAACTTCTGCTTAGCGAAGGCGCCCATCCCGAAGAACTAAGGAATATCCTTGCTATCACCTTCACCAACAAGGCCGCGCGCGAAATGAAGGAGAGGATCCTGGAGCTCCTTAAAAAACTTGCCCTTGATAAGTTTTCTGACCCCGAAGAAAAGAAAAATCTGCTCCTTAGGCTCGGACTAAAAGAAGACATTGCTCAGGCCAGGTCTTTAGAGCTTACCGATTACATCCTTTCCAATTACAGCCACTTTCAGGTCAAGACCATTGACAGCTTCATCAACATGATCCTATTAGGCTGCGCCTTCCGCTTTGGGCTTTCCGCCAGCTTCAAGATAAAAGACGATCGCAGGGAGCATCTTATCTACAGCCTTGACCAGTGTATTGACCTGGCCAATCACGATTCAGGGGCAAAGGCCCGTTTCAAGCATTTTATCGACCAGTACATTTATCTTGAAAATAAAAGCAGCTGGTTTCCCAAGGTAGACATCCTGACCATCATGGCTGCACTTTTCTCAGACATCAACATCTACGGTGGAAGTTTCCGGGAGTTTGATCTGGAAAAGGTCAATATCGTCAAGGAGAAGGCAAAGCTTCTGGATGAGGCCCGTGAAATCCTCTCTAAATGCGATGAAGAAATAATCGACAAGACCTTTATCAAGATGCTTAAGAAATTCCTGGATAATAACCCGCAATCTTTTGATTTCAGTTCCATAACCGACAGCAAAACTCTGATGAAGGATGAACTTCCGGTTAAAAAGAACAAGGAAGAGCTTCTTCCCGCAAAACTGGCAGCATCCTGGAGGCATCTGCGCGCAAAAGAAAAAGAGCTGGCCAGGCTTGAGGCGTTGTCGCTTTTTAACTGCTATATCGATATCTTTAAACTAGTGTATGCGGCGATGACCGAGCTGACCAGTAAGGAGGATGTACTGTTCCTTGAGGAGCTGAATAACCGCGCCGGAACCCTGATCAATGAAAACGGGGTCACTGTGCCTGAGCGCTATTATTATATCGCCACACGCCTGAGCCACTTTCTGATCGATGAGTTCCAGGACACCAGCCGTCTGCAGTGGGATAATCTCTGGCAGATGGTAGATGAGTCTCTTTCTACCGGCGGCACGCTTTTTTATGTAGGCGACATCAAGCAGGCGATCTTCCGCTTTCGTGGCGGAGACGTCACCCTGTTTAAGAAGATAAGGGAAGAGTTCAAAAAGCCCGACGTTCTTGAAGACCCGCTCACGGAAAACCGGCGCAGCCAGAAAGAGATCGTGGAGTTTAATAACGCTATCTTCGGTAAAGAAAACCTCACTCGTTTTCTTACCGAGCTGCCGCAGCCGGACAACGGCCTCAGGCAGCTAAGTGGTAAGGATACGGCCAAGATCCTCGAGGTTTTCTCCGGCTCGCGCCAGGACTACGAGAAAGTTAAGTCTAAAGAGTACGGCCATGTCAAGGTAGAGCTGGTTTCTGATGTTCAGGAAGAGGATACGGCTGAAACCGATTCGCAAACCGAGGAAGAAGAGGTTGACGCGGTCAAAGTAAAACTGCTTAGCCTTATTACCGAGCTTACCAAAGACGGCCGCATGGACTTCAGGGATATCACTGTGCTTTGCCGCGGGAATAAAGATGTAGAGAAGGTTTCCGGGTGGCTGGTAGAGGGTAAAATCGCGGTTGAGTCGGATAAAACCCTTAACATCAAAAATAACCAGTGCGTAAAGGAGATCATTGCCTTCCTTAAGTTCCTCAACTCTCCCATAGACAACCTTTCATTTGTTACCTTTATGCTGGGCGACATTTTCTCAAAGGCTTCCGGCATTCCGAAGGAAGAGTTGGCCGATTTTGTTTTCGATATCAACCGTAAATCCAGCCGCAGGGATACTGTCTATATCTATACCGAGCTTAAGAAAAAATACCGGGAAGCCTGGGACGCCTGCATCGAGCCGTTCTTTCAGAACGTCGGTTTTATCAGCCATTATGAGCTAGTTGCCGATATTTTCGGCAGGCTTGATGTCTTTAACAAGTTCCCCAATCAGCAGGGCTTCTTCATGCATTTATTACAGCTGATCAAGGATAGTGAGGAGGAGTGTCCCGGACTTGGCGATTTCCTTGATTACTTCGAAAATCTGGAAAATAACTCTAACTTGTACGTCAATTCTTCCGACGCCGACGCGGTCAGGGTAATGAGTATTCATAAGGCCAAAGGCTTAGGGTTCCATACCGTGATCCTTCCGTTCTTGGCCCTTTACCCCAATAAAATCGGCGGCCTGGACCGCTCAGCCAGAGTCTCCTATGTGGTCAGACAGGAAGATGAGGGGCTTTCGCTTTTAAGGCTGGATGAGAAATATGCCCTGCTCTCCGAAGAGATCCGCGAAGAGTTTCAGCGTAACTTCATGGGTGATTTTATTGACGAGCTAAACGCCATCTATGTGGCTCTTACCCGCGCCAAGAACGAGATGTACATCTTTATTCCTGACCACAAGAACAACGTAGTCAGGCAACTTATCCCACAAGAGTACTTTACCCGCGGCTCTCCGCGCACCTACGGCAAAAAAGTGGACATAGATGTGGACTCTTTGCATATTTCTCCCCCGGTGCATAAAGACTGGGTGGATTTTCTTAAGGATGAGTTTAAGGAAGCTGATAGTATCAGGAACCGTAAAGCCACCCTGCTTGGCAATGTCCTGCATCAGATACTCGCCAGCGTAGGAGACCTCTCGCGAACGGACGCGGAAGCCTCGCTTAAAACCGGCCTTAGCGCTGTTAAGCAAGAGTTTCCTTTTATCGAAGATTTTTCCAAGCACGAGGCAATGGTCAGGAAGGTGCTTAGCCAAGAGAGCTTAAAGAAGTTTTTCTACAACGATGGCGCAATAGTCTATCGTGAAAAGGAGATTGTAGGTCTTGATGGCAGGACCTACAGGCTTGACCGGCTCATCGTACATAAAGACGAGGCCTGGATCATCGATTACAAAACCACGGTAGAAGATACTGTGGATTTTAAAGAGCAGCTGGATAACTACCGTAAAATCATCACCAGTCTTTACCCGAAGAAAGCCTTAAAAGCCTTCATCATTTCCATTGAAGAAGCAAAAGCGCAGGAGTTGGATTGAGCAAAATAATCACCTATAACTTTAACCAGGACTTTATCGCTGAGCTTGCGGATTACATTACCGCGAATTTCCTAAAAAGCGGCAACGACCTAAGCCGTGTGGCCGTAGTCTTCGGCGGCCGCAGGCCCAGGTATTTCTTAAGGAAAGCCTTAAGTCAGCGCATCGGCTCAGGCTTTTTTCCTCCGGCATTTTTTACTATCGATAGTTTCATGCGCGAGGTGGTCTCCCGCAAGGCACCCTTGCGCCTGGCCCCGGCCATGGACTCCTGCTACATCATCTACAACGCCGCTGCAAAAGTCGCTCCCGGCCTGCTTAAGGATAAGGCGGAATTCTCCCAGTTTCTGCCCTGGGCAAAGGAGGTCAACTCCTTTATCGAAGAGCTGGACCTTGAGGATATCCCTGATGCTAAGCTTAAAGACGTGGAGAAGAGTGCTGAAATCGGCTATGAGATCCCTGATAGCGTGAATAAGCTTCTTTCGCATATCGTGGCCATCCGCGGCCTCTATCACGAGGGATTAAGAAAGCGTAACCTTTATTCCCGCGGCCTGGTGTACCTGGAGGCCTCGCGCCTCATCCCCGAGACCAGCTTCGATGAATTCGACCAGATACTTTTCTGCAATCTCTATTACCTTTATAAAACAGAGGCTTCGGTCATCAAGCACCTTTACGAGAAAGACCGGGCAACACTGTTTTTCCAGAAGGATTCCAGCGACTGGCCGATTTTTAGCAGCCTTCAGGGTCTTTTTAACGCCACCATCGAGCCGGAGAAAAAGCAAGCCCCGTCTTTTACGCCCCATATCTATAAAGGTTTTGATTCGCACTCCCAGGTGGGCCTAGTGCGGGAGATCATTAAAAAGGAGATAAAGAAAGAGGATTTGGACAAGACGCTGGTCCTGCTTCCCGACGCCAATAATCTTATCCCGCTACTGTCGGAA
>CAYGZJ010000098.1:0-5351 GCA_964354335.1 uncultured Planctomycetales bacterium
CTCGCCGCCGCCATGTTCGCAATTAGGCGAATCGTAGTTTGCGAACTGTCCGTTAAAGGTGAACGTATTGCCTTCCCATTTCCATTCTCCTCCCAAGTTATCGATGTCTTCTTTAATCACATATCCATTACCTATGCTTTTAGACTGATAGTGAACAACGGAATCGAAAAAACACACCTTTTTTAAAGCATCGAGGATATCCTCTTCCTTGGTTCCCATCGCCTTGCGGTGGCGCGTGCGCGCCGCGCATTTGGCAGCCAAAGGATTTGGCGGATTACCCAGCGCTTCAATCCTCTTGACCAGGTCATCGAGTTTAGCGCGTTGGGCCTTAACAGCCTGATACTCTACGCCAGCCATGCGCGTAGCACTACTTCCCGGATCCCCTGCCACCAGCAGCATTTCCTGCAACCCCGTCCCCAGGCTGGAAAGCATACCGTCAAGATTATTCATGGTCACCGCCAGCTCGTCAAGTAAAGGGGTGATCTGCTTGAAATATTCCAGCGCTGCCTTGGTCGGATGATCGAAGAACGGCGCCCAGAAGGCGTTAAAAGTATCTTCTTCCTCCTGCGACATCGTGCCGTAAAACAGCCGCAGGCCATACATAGTGTGGCGAAGCAGTGCCTGATATTGACCCAGCTCTTTAGCGCCTACAGGCCCGTCATTCTTCGCAGCCTCCGGGCGCCACGGCGCTCCCGGATTCATAGTTTGACTCTGCTTGCACGAATCAGCGAGGGTGTAGCCGGAAAACGGCGTCAATACACGCGAGCCTTCTGAAGATGCAGTAGACGCAGGAGCCGATGCAACAGAATATGATGGTGATTCAGCTTCGGACGGTTGTACACCGCCTGCGTATTGCGGCGAGCCGGCCGAACGCGCCTCAACCGATGCCTGCTCAGCAACGCTTCCCTCTAATTCCGCTAAATCCTGCTTGAACGTCGTGTTCTCTGGGTTAAGGTCGACTGCCTTCCTTAAATCACTAAGCGCCTCATTAACCTGCCCCTTTGCTTCATACGCTAAAGCACGGTCATAATAGGAAACTGCCTTATCTTCTACTTTACTCAACAATTCTATTGACCGGGTACAATCTTTGATCGCAAGATCATACTGCTTTTTATCAACATACGCCGCGCCCCTATATTGATAAGCTTTACCAGAATTAGGATTTAGTTTAAGCGCCATATTCTGATCCTCAATATCAGCATCATATGAGCCTAAATTGCGCCAGGCATTCCCTCGGTTCTGATAGTAAGTGGAGGCCGCCGGATTAAGCTTTATTGCCTTATTGAAATCTTCTATCGCTTTTTTAGTCAATTTCGGATCATCCTTATTGTAAAGAGCCAGCCCCCGTATATTGTAAGCCCTGGCGTAATCCGGATTGATCTGAATGGCCTTGTTCGCGTAAGTAAAAGCTTCGTCATATTTACCTTCGTTGACTGCCTGCCAGGCTTTATCCGCCCATTCTTTCTCAGGTCCGGATGCCTGCTCGTCTGCGGCAAAATTCCTGCCGGCACAAAGTAGTGCAAGAGAAAAAACAATACCGGCAACAACCAATAGCTTTAATATGTTATTCGAGAGTTTTTTCATGCCTGTCTCCTTGCTTATCGGTATTACAGTCGCGGGGCATTAGCTGCAAATGCATCCGCCATCTCTTTAGGCATCGCAATGTTATTAGCCTTAAGCGCCATGATTAATTTCTCACCCTGCCACAAATATTCCATCCACACATTTATTGACCGGCCATTACGCATGCGGATCTTAATTCCTGCTGCAGAGCGCGTGATCCCCAGCAGCACAGTTCCCATCAAGCGCCAATTAAAGAGGCCGAAGAATAACGCTATTGATCGGAACCACCGCGGCCATCTCAACACAGCAGGCTCAACAGCTACCATATCCAAGAACCGATATTCTTTTTCTCCGAACAGAGTCACCCTGCGGATCCGGTCAGGCATCACAAACAGCGAGAATATTGCATACCATAATGCTGTGATGATAATGGACAATCCTGCCAGCGCCATGAACCACATAAAAAGTGTTAAAAACCCCCAGCCGGACCTGAAATCCAGTAAATGCCACGGCTCATAGACAGATGCGTTTCTGGGAATGATCAGAATCGGAAAGAGTACAAATGCGCAGGTAAGTAAAGCTCCGAGAATATCCGGAAGCACCACTGATCTTATTTGCATCTTGCCGTAACGCAGTTCGTTTGCAACCGGACGATGCCAAGGCAGGAATAAATATATCGCCAATAACACAATTAACACTGAGGATGCGTTTTTGCGCATGGGGAAAACTAACCATGCCGGCGCATGGCCGATCACATCCTGGGAGCGCAAGAAATTAACACCCAAGTAATGCTCCGTATTATCCTGACTGATGCGCACATACATGTAGCGCTGTTTATCATTCAACTGTCCGGATAATTCGTTAAGCGGCTTGCTATTCACGGCAAAAAATAGCCGTGTCGGAGAAAATAAGCGCTCTAAATGAGACGCCAAAATTTTTGAGTTGCCGCTTAGTGTTTGCGCTGTTTCTCCATACAACTTGTTCCATTCCGGACCTGACACCTCGATCAAACGGCTTTCTGTTTCCTTGGCAAATTCTGCCTTTTGCTGTTTGGCAAAATCCACTGCCGTGACACTATACAGCGCTTGCACAGGACAGACAAACATTACTCCTGCCGCCACTATCCCCCCTACCAGAGCCAATCTTCGCAAAATTTCAATCGCTCTCATGGTTTGCTCCTTCCTTCCGCGTTGCCTTTGAACCGGGGACGTTCCCTAAAGGGACACCATTTTATTGGTTAATCTTTACCTTTTCTCCACAGTGAGGACAGATACAGATTCCTTTTGCCTCATTAACCCACTCGATAGGCCGATCGAGATAAATCGAAGCTCCGCACGCAGGGCACGGCTCTGAATTCATCATCTCATCCCCGCCGCCTAAAAAGAAATCATCCAGCCAGTCGTCAGCCATATAAGAACCTGTCTTTATTCCAAATCCAGCTTCAGCTCAAGCTGCGGATCGACTGATTTTACCTCTGCCAGAACATTCTTAACCAACGCGATCGCATCCATAAAAGCTTTCTCGGATTCTGATTTTGAGAGTAAAATTCCCGCTTCATAGGTTATTTCATTGCGTTTCCTGCGCATCCGCTCAAATTGAGAAGTCAGATGCCGGTATTTTTCTCCCAGGATAGCGCTGGTCACCTCTACCACCGTCTTATGCTGCGCGCCGTCATCAGGGACATAGCCCCTTAAAAGCAATAAAGCCCTGCCTGCCTTGAGCATTGCGGTATAAGCCAATAGATAAGTCGCCCGTTCAGCCAGATGGACTATCTTTTTTGCTTCTTTCAGATCAAGGATGGATTCTTTTAGCAGGGCTTCTATCTGAACAAACCCGCGCTTTTGTTTCTTTAGCTTTCCCTGTTTCTCCAGTCTTGCAATGATCTTATCCGGCATTACAGCTTTCCCTTAAGCAAAAGGATCTTTTCTTTTAACACCAGGTTCAGAAAACCTCCGTGCTTTTTTCTCTCAACCTGGAATTCTTCTTTAGTGTAAGCGTTAAAGTTTATCTCGCGGCTAAGCCTTGCCTCGAGTTTACGCAGCTCTTCGGTAAACGCGTCTCGGTCAAAATCACCGACCACCGCTATATCTATATCCGAAGAAGCATTCTCCCTGTTCTTTGCGTAGGAGCCATAGATAAAAGCCAAAATAATACCCTGGTATCCGGAAACCAGCTCTTTTAACGTACCGAACACCCCCTCTGTCTTAAAAAGTATGGCTTTGAATTCTGAAAACAGCGGATAGCTCTTATCCAGAGAATAAAGCTTCACCTTACCGCGGATAACTGACTTGTAAAGCCCCTCGTTCTCGAGCTTCCGCAGTTCTCGGGATAAGTTGCCCGGATCCTCATGAATATAACTGGCAAGCTCGCGGACATAGTAATTTTCATCGGCATGCGTGAAAGAGAATGCAAGAAGCTTTTTTCTTAGTTTTGTTCTCAATAGTAACATAGTTTTCCTCAGATGTATAATTTACATCATATGATGTAAATTATACATCATGAAACAGTTCATTTCAAGTAGTTTAGTGACTTTTTTCAGTTCTCTAGACTACTACCTCCTCTACTATAATAGACGAAGGAGGTATGGCTTTCTAACAGGATATTTTTAAGGATTGATCTTTACTTTTTTAATGAGGCCACAACTTATGGAGCGAACGAAGTGAGCGAACATAAGTTATCTGGCCGAATTAATCCCTGCAGCTGCGAGAAAATTTGGAACAAATTTTCGAAGCGTTTTGCTGCGGGGGCATCAATTCATCCCCGCCCCCGAGAAAAAAATGAGCACCTTAAGTTTTGGTCTAGCGCACCTTGGCATAAATGATTACCAAGTGTGCACTTGCTGTGCGAAATCCTTTGCGCGAAGCGCAAAGGGCCATCAAGTTCGTCGTTAGTCATTTAATAAATAGAACCGTCACTCTTATTTACTATTATAACTCTAAATAGTCCCGCCGCAAATCGAAAACATACCTCAATCCCTATGAAATCCTATTCTTCTCTTTGGCTCCTCGGGCTTCGGAGGCTCGGGAGCGGGCTTCTCCAAAAGCTTCTTTATGGCATCAAAAATCACTTGGATCTTTACATCGTGATCTGCGTACTTACGCTCCAGAGCATCGATTTTGCTAGCCAAGACTTTGTGGGTAGCGAGAATCTGCCGCAGTTTTACGAATGCCCGCATGATAACAATATTTACATGGATGGCTCTTTTACTACGTAAAACACTGGAAAGCATGGCGATGCCCTGTTCGGTAAAAACATTGATGTTCTTAGAGAATTTTAAGGATGTCACAATTTGTGACATCCTCAATATCTCTGCCCTGCTCAATGAAAACATAAAGTCCTGCGGGAAACGATCTATATTTCTTTTTACCGCCTGGTTTAATACTTTTGTTTCTACCCCGTAAAGCCTTGCAAGGTCGCTATCCAACATTACCTTTTGGCCGCGTAAAAGGTAAATTTTACGCTCAATCACCTCATTAGGAATCAATTCTTTCATAATATCCACCTCCTACTACAATAGACGACTAAGGTGGCATTTTCTAACACAGAAAGTGTAGCCCCGCGCCTCATATAAGCGCGGGGGCTAACAAAGATTTTTGGGATTTTTTAAGGTGGAGACAATTGTTACGGAAGGTTTTAAGGATTGATCTTTACTTTTTCCCCGCAGTGAGGACAAATGCAGATTCCTTTTACCTCATTGACCCATTCAATAGGCCGATCGAGATAAATCGAAGCTCCGCACGCAGGGCACGGCTCTGAATTCATCATCTCATCCCCGCCCCCGAGAAAAA
>CAYGZJ010000099.1:0-5336 GCA_964354335.1 uncultured Planctomycetales bacterium
AGAAGCGGCTGGGATAATCCTCGAACAAGCCTACCAAGCAAGACTTTTCTTGCGGCATCCGCCTTTCTCCGCTATAATACAAATAGGGAACAGGTAATGGTTTTCCAACCGCTTGTTCATCAATAGATTACAAATCCTAAAAAGGAAAGATAAGAGACCTATTCATAAATGAAGAAGATATTGTCGCTGTTTTTCTGGTTGATGGCTGTAATAATGACGCTGGGGGTTTTCTTCGCGGATTTATTCATCGTGGTATTTCTCTATCCGTTTGACCGCAAGAGAAAGATGTGCCACGCCCAGGGTTTCTGGTGGGCGGATGTCCTTATTTGGGTAAATCCCTTCTGGAGCCTCGAGATTCGCGGCCTGGAAAATATCGACCCGCATAAAACATACATCGTCATCGCCAATCATGAAAGCCTGGTGGATATCGTCATCGTTTATAAAACGCGCATGCAATTTAAATGGGTGGCAAAGGCAAGCCTTTTTGATATCCCCATCTTTGGCTGGTGCATGAAGCGGATGAAATACATGAAACTGCAGCGGGGCGCTTACAGCAGCATAAAGCAGGTCTATGAAACAGCCGGGGATTGGTTGCGCCAAGGAGTGTCTGTATTATTCTTCCCGGAGGGTACGCGCAGAGTCACTGAAGAAATGAACCCTTTTAAAGGCGGGGCCTTTAAGTTGGCTATAAAGGAGCATGTGCCGATCCTGCCTATTTATATCGGAGGCAGCAGAGAGGTCATTCCGCGCGGCAGCTGGATCTTTAAAGCCAAGGCTGCTTGTAAAATGTATGTGCTGCCTGAGGTGGATACAAGTGGTTTTGGCCCGGAAGATTTTGGTAAGCTTAGGGATATTGTCCGCGAAAAAATCATCGCCGCTTCGCGCTAAATATTTCGCAGGATCAATCCGCAAGGATTTGCGTTAATCTTTAAAAAATAGGGAGGTTTTGAATATGTACAAGGTAGTCCTTTTGCGCCACGGAGAAAGCACCTGGAACAAAGAAAACCGCTTCACCGGATGGACCGATGTGGACCTTTCCGAGAAAGGCCGGGAGGAAGCCAAGAAAGCCGGTATCGTGCTTAAGAAAGAAGGACTGGTTTTTGATGTTGCATTTACCTCGGTGCTTAAGCGGGCGATCCGCACGCTCTGGATGGCGCTTGAAGAGATGGACCTGATGTGGATCCCTGTATATAATTCCTGGCGCCTGAATGAACGGCATTACGGGGCGCTGCAGGGCTTAAATAAATCGGAGACCGCGGAAAAGTTCGGCGAGGAGCAGGTGCTTATCTGGAGAAGAAGCTATGATGTTCCGCCTCCTAAGCTGGAACCTGATGACAGCCGTTCTGCGAAGGGCGACCCGCGCTACAGCGATATGGATCCTAAAGATATCCCTTTGACCGAGTGTTTAAAAGATACGGTTACGCGCTTTCTGCCCTATTGGCACGATACCATAGCCCCGACAGTAAAATCCGGAAAGCGGGTGATCGTCGCCGCGCACGGAAACAGCCTGCGCGCCCTGGTAAAATATCTGGATAATGTTTCCGACGGAGAGATCGTGGGCCTGAATATCCCCACCGGGATGCCGCTGGTCTACGAGCTGGATAAGGATTTAAAGCCGATCAAACATTATTACCTGGGCGATCCCGAGGAAGTCAGGAAGGCGATGGAGGCGGTTGCCGCGCAGGGAAAGGCGAAGAAATAATTCACTATGCATGAAGGCGCGCAAGCGGTCTTAGATTATATTGCGGGACTGGGAGATCTTGGGGTTTTTATCGGGATGTTCCTTGAGTCAAGCGTTGTGCCTATTCCTTCCGAGGTGGTGATCATTGGCGCCGGTTCTTTGGGGATATCGATTCCCTCTATTGTGATATTCGGCTCTTTGGGCGCGACACTGGGAAGCCTGGTCGGGTATGGATTGGGCCGCTACGCTGCCATGCCGGTGATTCTGCACTACGGTAAGTTCATCCTGATCAAGCCGCATCATATCGCCAGGGCCGAAGCGTTCGCAAAAAAGTACGGGGTCTTTAGCGTCCTTATCGGCCGCATCCTGCCGGTCGTGCCTTTTAAGGTTTTCTCCATCGCAGCCGGTATCACTAAGTTGCCGTTTGTTCCTTTTGTTATCTGCACGCTTATCGGGGTTGTCCCGCGCATAATCCTTTTGGCTTTTTTCGGCGCCAGCCTGGTAAAATATACCAAGCCCGCTCTTTTGGTTCTGGCCGCGGTTGTCCTGATTTTTCTCGCGTATAAAATAACCAAATTATTTTACGGCAGGAATAACAAAAATGAAGGTGGGGCATAGCTAAGGAGGTCCGGTGAAAAAAACACTTATCAGTATATTGGTTATCACAATTATCGCGCTCGGAGCCTTGATACTGGTAAAAGACCGCATAATCAAAGATGTCCTGGTCAAACAGATAAAATCTGCTACCGGACTGGAAGTGGAATTGGAGAGTATCAAGGTGGGGCTTTTGACTGCCAATGTCGACGTAACCGGCCTAAAAATACACAACCCTTCGGGTTTTCCTGAGAAGATCATGTTGAACATCCCGAAAATCTACATCAACTACGACTTGTTCGGATTCTTCTCGCGCAAGGTGCATCTTAAAAAGCTGCTTATCGAAATCAAAGATGTGAATATCGCCAAAAGCGCTGATAAAAAACTTAACGTTTATTCCCTGGCCGTGCTCGGGGGGCGATCATTGCAGGCATCTCCGGTCCAGGCTATCATCAATAATTTTGTTTCCCTTGAGAAAAAAGAGGAAAAGCCGAAGGGAGAGAGGCCTAGGGCCCAGAAACCGCAGATTACCATCGATGATCTGCAGCTGAAGATCGGCAGGGTCGCTTATAAGGATTACGCCGAGGAAAGCGGCGCGATGGATATCGCGCTTAATCTGAATATTGATGAGACCTTTAAGAATGTCACTGATCCGAATACGGTGGCCAGTACGCTAATGTTTAAGCTGCTGGGAAATGTAGGAATGGACGCGCTTAATAAGTACGGCGCGCAGGCAGCCCGGGAAGAGGCGGCAAAACCCGTTGAGGCCGAGGCCGAGCCCCAGCCTGCTCAGCCGGCGGCGGCGGGAGAAGTTTCCCCACAGAATTAGCTACTGGTTAGTGGGTTTATTATTTGAGTATTACAAAACCGTCAGTTCAGGGTTAGAATAAATAAGTCAGACCTGTCTTTAGACAAAAGAGGGGTGCTTCGTTGAAAGAAATAAAAGCATTATTCCTGTTCCGCAGTTTCAGATCCAGGATGATGCTTTTTTTTGTTCTGGCAATGGTCTTTGCCGGGGCGACTTCCAATTTTCTTATCTACCGCTACGCGTTAAAATCCCAATTTGAGCAGCTGCGGGAAAAACTGATGGCCATCGCGCAGACCGCCTCGATCGTCGTGGATGTCCCGGCGCTGGAGGCGATACCTTTAGAGAGAGAGGGTCTGCGGAACACTAATTATCTGGCGATACACGAGAAGCTGGAAAAGATTAAGAGTTCCATCCCCACCGTTAAATACCTATATATTCTTAAGAAAACCGAAAAGCCCGGTATCCTCCAATTCATTATTGACGCGAATATGGGCCTTGCCGATGATAATGGGCCGACGTCGTATCCCGGGGATGAGTATGATGCTTCGCGTTTTCCTGAGATGATGCAGGGTTTCGAGGGTCCGGCCGCAGATCGAGTGCTTACCGAAGATGCCTGGGGTGTATTTCTTTCCGGATATGCGCCTATCCGCGACCAAAGCGGAGAGGTCGTGGCTATCCTTGGTGTGGATATGACGGCGCAAGACGTGCATGCGGTGCAGAAAGAAGTCCAGCGCCGCGCGATCATTGTTTTTATTCTCGGGATCATCCTCGCGGTATTATTCGGATTTTTTATTTCCCATGGTGTTTCCCGGCAGATCAGGGAGTTAACCCAGGGGGTAAAGCGGGTCGCCACAGGAGACCTTGATTCCCAGGTGGCGGTAAAAGGGGTGGATGAGATCGCGCAGCTTGCCGGTTATTTCAACCAGATGTCAGTGGATCTTAAGCGCCATATCAACGAGCTTCAGCGTACCACCGCGGAAAAAGAGCGCCTGGTAAAAGAGATCGAGATCGCCAGGGGGATCCAGCAGAGTTTTCTCCCCGATTCAGTGCCGCAGATCGAAGGCATAGAAATAGCCGTAGCTAATTTTCCCGCCCGGACAGTGGGCGGAGATTTTTACGATTTCATCCCAATAGAAAAAGACAAGTGGGGCCTGGTCATCGCGGATGTTTCGGGAAAAGGCGTGCCCGCTGCTTTGTTCATGGCGCTTTCCCGGACCTTGATGCGCGCTAGTGCCGCGGTTACGCTTTCTCCGGCGCAGGCGGTAAACCACGCCAACGATCTGATCCTGCAGGATTCCAAGGCGAATATGTTCGTCACGCTTTTTTACGCCCTGCTAGACGCGAAGAACAAGACCCTGACCTATGCCAATGCCGGCCATAACCCTCCGCTTCTTTTAAGCAAAACCGCAACTGATATAGTTCTGCTTAAGGCAGAGGCGATCCCTCTGGGGATCATGCTTAATATCGAGGCCAAGAATCAGGAGATCGCCCTGGAAAAAGGCGATATCGTCGTTCTTTACACCGACGGGGTTACCGAGGCAAGAAGCGAAAATAAGGGGCAGTTTGAGATAGAGAGGCTGGAGAATCTGTTGCGGGATAATCGTCTGCTTTCTGCGCAGGGGATCATGCGCAAGATCGAGAATGAACTGACCGCGTTTGTCGGTGGGCAACCGCAGTTCGATGATATTACCTTAATGATCATAAAAGGCACCTGATAAGCGGATAAATCTGAATTTGCTGTTGTAACTGTTTATATGACAATAAGTTAAATAGCCTAGAAGCGTCCCCAAGATAAAAGTGTTGAAAAGAAGGCGCATCCGGGGGTATAATAATAGCTTGCTGAATAAGGCTTACCTATGGAAGAGAATAATCTGCGCGAAAAATTCTTATCGCTTGTCCAGGTAGACGCGTTTGAGGGAAACTACAGTAAGGAGATAACCTCAAGCAGCTACTTTGGCATGCCTCTGGCAAGCATCCTTGCTGCCGAAGAAAAGCTCAAGCAGGCTGACAGTCGCTGCATCGCTTATTTTTCTATGGAGTACGGCCTGGCCTCAAGCTTCTACAATACTTTCTTCTCGGCCCGCCCCATCGCATCCGACAATAAAATTCCGCAAAACACCGTATTCTCAAACTTCAGGCTTGCCGACTATTTCTTTGAGGTCACCGTTGATAACATTATTGACCTGCCAATTTACAGCGGCGGTCTTGGCGTATTGGCTGGGGATACCGTCAAGACCATGGCGGACTATAAGT
>CAYGZJ010000100.1:0-5331 GCA_964354335.1 uncultured Planctomycetales bacterium
TAGAGCGCAACCTTGCCAAGGTTGATGTCACGGGTTCGAATCCCGCCTCCCGCTTAAGTATTTGAGTAAGGGGAAAGTCCTGCAAGTCCGAAGGACGTAGCAGGGCGCCTCCCGCTTAAATTGTAAGGGGCAAGTCCTGCAAGCCCGAAGGGCGAAGCAGGGCGCCTCCCGCTTAAATTGTAAGGGGCAAGTCCTGCAAGCCCGAAGGGCGAAGCAGGGCGCCTCCCGTTTTAAAATGTAAGGGCAAGTCCTGCGAAGCAGGCGGCTCTTGTTGCATAAATTTTAAGCGTATTTAAGACTGAAAGGAGCAACATCATGCAGATAATGGATTTTCTTTCAAAGAAAGCGATCATTACGGATTTAAAATCCGCGAAGAAGGAGGATGTTATCAGGGAGATGGTCGATGCCCTTATTGCCTCCGGCGATATCGAGAAGCGCCATCGCAATAAGCTTATTGATGCGCTCATGGCGCGTGAGTCTTTAGGTTCTACCGCTATCGGCCAGGGGATAGCTATACCACATGCAAAATCTGATTGCGTAGATAAACTGGTAGCAGCATTCGGATTGTCGAAAAAAGGGGTCGATTTTGATTCACTGGATGGTGAGCTGGCGTTCATCTTCTTCCTGCTTGTAGCCCCTCAGGATTCAGCAGGCCCGCATCTTAAAGCGCTCGCCCGGATTTCACGTCTTTTAAAAGACAAGTATTTCCGCGATACACTGCGCAGCTGTAGCGAAGATAAATCCGTTATAAAGACAATCACCCAGGAAGACGAGAAGAAGTTTTAACCGTAAGATCCGTCTTTTTCTCTCTATGTGGCAGTGACCAAATGTCGCAGTAGGGATATCATACGCAATAAATGAAGAGCCAGACAAATATCATAGTAAAGTGGCTATACCCGGGCATCGGCATTAAGCGCTGGATCGGCTTGAGCGCTTTCGGTGTCATTCTGCTTGTTATCGGGACCAGATATCTTCGTTCTGAGGAGTTCTGGGGCATACAGATTATTGATACGGTCATTGTCATATCCGGTATTATCATCCTTATCTTAGGCATCAAGATGATGATGCGCTCTTTTATAGCGGTTTTTGCTCCTGCTTCCCGGGGAGGAGAGCTTGTTGATATCCTGTATCAGAAGAAACAGCTCGGCCGCGGGCCAAAGATCGTCACCATCGGAGGCGGAACAGGGCTTTCGGTTCTCTTAAGCGGTTTAAAGGAGCATACCTCTAATATTACCGCTATTGTCACGGTTGCCGATGACGGGGGCTCTTCGGGGCGCCTGCGTCAGGAGTTTGACATATTGCCTCCCGGAGACATCCGCAACTGCCTGGTAGCACTTGCTGATGCGCCGACTTTGATGCGCGATCTGTTTCAGTTCCGTTTTAACACCAGCTCGGAATTATCGGGGCACAGTTTCGGAAATCTTTTTATCACGGTCATGACGCGCCTGACCGGGGATTTTGAAAAAGCGATCAAGGAAACCAGTAAGGTCCTGGCGCTGCGCGGACAAGTCATTCCTTCGACGCTGCACAATGTTGTTTTGGTAGCGCAGCATACGGACGGTTCGACGACTAAGGGAGAGACTAAGATCCCCGCTGCCCATCGGCCGATAAAACGGGTAACTTTGGAGCCGGAGTCTCCGCAGGCTACGCCTGACGCGATTAAGGCGATCCAGGAAGCGCAGGTTATCGTTTTGGGCCCGGGCTCGCTCTATACCAGTATTATTCCTAATCTCCTGATCAAAGAGATCACCGACGCTTTGGTCGAATCTACCGCGATCAAGGTGTATGTGTGTAACGCGATGACCCAGCCGGGGGAGACGGACGGCTTTAGTGCCTCTGACCATATAAGAGTGTTGGCCAGTCATAGCAGTTCCAAGGCTATGGATTATTGTATTATTAACACCGGAGAGATCCCTCCGGAAGTATTGAAGCGTTATGCGCATGAAGGCGCGTATTTAGTCATAAATGACAGAAAGAAAATTGAAAATATGGGGTATCGCGTGATCGAGGATGATTTCGCCATTATCGAGCAGAATGTGATCAGGCATGACGCTGTACGCCTTGCCAAGATCATTTTTGGGCTAAACGAAGAGATTTAAAATATGTCAGCAATCAAGAAAAAACTTATCGTTAAGAATAAACAAGGATTACATGCGCGTCCGGCTGCGATCTTTGTGCAGGTCGCCAATAAATTTGATTCCCGGATCACCGTCAGGCGGGATGATGAAGAGGTAAACGGTAAGTCCATCATGGGGATCCTTATGCTTGGTGCGGAAAAGGGAAGCGAGATCATCATTGAAGCTGACGGCGCGGATGCGGAAGATGCCATTGTGGAATTGGAAAAACTGATCATTAGCGAAGAATAATATGCTACAACTTAAAGGTATTGCGGCAGCATCGGGGATTACCATCGGCCCTGCCTACAAGGTAGGCAAGGAGGATTTTATTGTGCCCCGGCAGTCTATCCGGGTAGAAGAGATCCCCTTACAGATACAGCTTTTTGAGGAAGCCCTGATCAAGACCCGAAGGGAGATCATTGAGCTGCAGAAGCGCATCGGCCATGAGATGGGCCAGGAAGAGGCGCAGATCTTTGACGCGCACTTACTGGTCCTTGAAGACCGCATGCTCATCGAAGAGGTCATCTCGCGGCTGAAGAAAGAGCAGCTCGGTGTCGCTTTCATATTCCAGGAGGTCTTAAAAAAATATATCGAAGTTTTCTCCAAAATTGAAGACGAGTATCTTAAGGAACGTATCGCGGATATCAATGATGTAGGTAAAAGAATCTTGCGTAATCTTCTGGGGAAGACCCGCACCAGCCTTAGTGATATTACCGAGCGCGTGGTGGTAGTTTCGCATGACCTTTCTCCTTCTGATACCGCGACAATGCACCGGCAGAATGTCTGCGCATTTGTCACTGATATCGGAGGAAAGACTTCGCATACAGCGATCATGGCAAAGTCCCTGGAGATACCCGCTGTCGTCGGTCTGCAAGAGGCAACGATAAAGATAATGCAGGGAGACATGCTCATCGTTGACGGATCCTTGGGTGTCGTCATTGTCAATCCTGATGAAGAGACACTGAGTAGCTATCGGGTGGAGGAAGAGAAGCTCAAAGGAATAGCTGAGCATTTTTATCTGGTCAAAGATCTTCCCGCAGTTACCAGCGACGGAAAGCATATTGAAGTATCCGCGAATATTGAATTCCCGGATGAGGTCCCATCGGCGAAGCTGCACGGCGGTGAAGGGATAGGGCTCTATAGAACGGAATTTTTCTATATGAACCGTAAGGACCTGCCGACCGAGGAGGAGCATTATCAGGCGTATAAGTATGTCGCCGAGGAGATGAATCCGCAAACAGTAATCATCCGCACCCTTGATCTGGGCGGTGACAAATTCTTGTCGCAGTTTGAGATACCTCACGAGATGCGGCCGTTTTTAGGATGGCGCGCTATCCGTTTTTGTCTTGCCCGGCCGGACATCTTTAAATTACAGCTGCGCGCGATTCTGCGCGCTTCGGTGCACGGCAAGCTCAAGCTTATGTATCCGATGATCTCAGGTATTGAGGAGATGCGCCAGGCAAAGACGATCCTGGACCAGGCAAAAGAGGAACTGCTCAAAGAAGGTATCCCTTTTAATAAGGATATAAAAGTCGGGGCGATGATCGAGGTTCCGTCAGCGGCGATGACCGCGGATATTCTGGCTACGGAGTCGGATTTCTTCAGTATCGGGACCAATGACCTGATCCAGTATTCGCTTGCCGTTGACCGTACTAATGAAAAAGTTGCATATCTTTATGAGCCTGCGCATCCGGCGGTGCTGCGGCTGATCAAAAACATTATCGATTGCGCCCATAATGCCAATATTCCCGTAGGCATGTGCGGAGAAATGGCCGGCGAGCCTTCTTTTGCGGTGATCCTTTTGGGATTAGGGCTTGATGAATTCAGTATGCCGCCGCAGATGATCCCGGAATTAAAGTATATTATCCGTACCATTACTATGCCGCAGGCCCGGGAGATCGCACTTGCCGCGATGCGCTTATCTACGGCTAAGGATGTGGAAGAGTATAGCCAGGCAAGGTTGCGGGAAATAATTAAATGAAGGCATTAATTTTGGCGGCAGGCTATGCTACTCGGTTGTATCCTTTGACCAGGCATTTTCCAAAGTCTCTGCTTTTGGTTAAAGGTAGGCCGATAATCGATTATATCATCGATAAGCTTGGGCGTCTCAAGGCAGTCGATGAGATAATCGTGGTGACCAATAGTAAGTTTTTTCCTGAATTCAGGAAATGGTCGGCCGCTTTAGCGTGCAAAAAGCGCATCAGCCTGGTAGACGATCAGACAAAAGATAACGCGCATCGCCGCGGGGCAATCGGAGATATGAAATTTAGCGTTGATAAGAAAAGGATCCGTCAGGATCTGTTGGTTATCGGCGGAGACAATCTTTTTAGCGGCGATCTTAAAGGTTTTCTTTCTTTTTCCAGGGATAGATTTAACGGCAGCCCCGTAATCGGAGCCTATGATATAGGCAGTAAGGCTAAGGCGCATAATTACGGAGTGCTCAAGCTTAACGCAAGCAAGCAGATCGTTGATTTTCAGGAAAAGCCGGTTCGGCCCGCATCGACATTAGTGGCAATGTGTCTTTATTATTTTCCCAAAGAAACTCTGGGGCTTTTAAAAGACTACTTGAGGCAGAAGAAAGCCAAGAATGACGCGATGGGTTTATATATAGATTGGCTCAAAGACCAGGTGCCGGTGTACGGTTTTACTTTCCGGGGAACCTGGTATGATATAGGGGATCATAAATTCTATAACGCGGCAAAACAAACTTTTGCCAAATAACAGGGAGGAAGCATGAGCACGCGGAAACATTTTTTTACTTCAGAATCAGTGGGCGAGGGACATCCGGATAAGGTCTGCGATCAGATCTCAGACGGAGTCCTGGATGAGGTTTTACGCCAGGATCCCTACGGCAGGGTCGCCTGTGAAACATACGTTACCATGGGCCTTTTGATCGTAGGTGGGGAGATCACTACTACCGCCTATGTGGATATTCAGAAATTATCCCGTCAGGTGATCAAGGAGATCGGTTACACGCATCCGAAATACGGGTTTGATTACCACACCTGCGCTATTATCAATACAATAAACAGCCAGTCTCCGGATATCGCACAGGGAGTCAATACCGGAGGAGCCGGAGATCAGGGTTTTATGGTCGGTTTTGCCTGCCGCGAGACTCCTGAGCTGATGCCTTTACCTATTATGTTGTCTCATAAGCTGGTCAAGCGTTTGGCAGATGTGCGTAGGTCAGGGGGATTAAAATATCTGGGCCCTG
>CAYGZJ010000101.1:0-5284 GCA_964354335.1 uncultured Planctomycetales bacterium
ACCGGATCGATGAAAAAAGCGATATCCGAAAGCAACCGCAGAAGGAAACTACAAGTAATATTCAACAAAAAAAACGGCATCACCCCGCGCTCTATCCAGAAATCGATAAAAGAGGGGATTGAGGACCTGGAACAGGCAGAAGGATTTGTGCAGTTCCTTACGGGTGAGAATAGAGAAGCGTACGAATTGCATAAATATATCGCAGAATTAGAATACGAAATGGAGCTGGCCGCAAGAAACCTGCAGTTTGAGAAAGCGGCGGCCCTAAGAGATAGAATTAAAGAAATTAAAATCCCCTAAGAAAACTAGACTGAGGATGTAAAATATGCTGCTTGCCGTAGACATAGGAAACACAAATATTACCATCGGGATTTTCAAGAATTCGCGCCTGCTTAAGCGCTATTCAATCCCAACAAGACAAAATGGCTATTCTAAAGCACTTAAAAGAATCTGCCATAAATATGCGGTTGATGATGCGATCATCTGTAGCGTTGTGCCGACTATGACAAATCTCTTTACATCTGAAGTAAAGAGATTTACCGGTAAAAATCCGCTTATTATAGGAAAAGATATCTTGGTCCCCATCAAGAATTGTTACCAGAAACCAAAGCAGGTCGGAATTGACCGCCTGGTAAACGCCTATGCCGGAATAGTTTTGTACGGGGCTCCGTTAATAGCGGTAGATTTCGGAACCGCGGTCACTTTTGATATTATCTCCCGGAAGAAGGAATACCTGGGCGGCATGATCCTGCCCGGGTTGGCTATTTCCCTGGAGGCCCTTTTTAAGCGCACCGCGCTTCTACCGAAAATCAAACTGGATCTTCCAAAAGAGATGATCGGAAGAAACACTAAGAATAGCATGCTCAGCGGAATCATCTACGGCTTTGCCGCGATGACTGACGATCTGGCCCAAAGAATAAAAAAACAGATCGGCAAAAAAGCTAAGGTTGTCGGCACCGGAGGAAATATAAACTTCATCAGAAACTACTGTCGATGCTTTGATCACATAGATGCTGATCTGACCTTAAGAGGGATATATTTAATTTACAAAAACCGCCTTGAATAAGCTTCTTAAGATCATACTGCCGGCATTATTCTTTAGCCTTGCTGCTTCCTACGCCTTTTGCGGCTGCGACGTTGAATTTAAAAAAAAATGTCTGGCTACAAAATGGATTGCTTACGCTCCCACTAATTTTGACCCCTCAAGATTCCAGTATCCAAGCGAAGAAACGATCAGAAAAGACCTGGAGCTGCTTTTTGCATACGGCTTTGAGGGAGTGGTGACCTATGGAGGGCAAGATTCTCTCTCGCAGATCCCCCGTATCGCCAGGGAAATCGGCTTTAGCGCAGTGATCATGGGAGTTTGGGATATCGAAGGCCGCGAAGAGCTTATGAACGCCACACTGGCAAACGAATACGTTGACGGTTATTGCCTGGGAAACGAGGGCCTGAATACTAGGTATGACCTGGATACCCTAAAGAACTCCATAGACAACCTGAAACAGGCAACCGGAAAGCCGGTTACCACTACTGAACAAATATCCGATTACTCTAATAAAGACGTATTTAACCTAGGAGACTGGATTTTTCCCAATATCCACCCTTTTCTATATAAGGTAAGGGACCCAAAAAAAGCCGCGCAATGGATCGATAAACATTACCGGCTCCTGACAAAACACTGCCCTGAAGACCGTTTTGTTTTATTCAAAGAGGTGGGCTTTCCTACGCAAGGCGCGCCAAAAGCAAACCAGAAACGCCAACTGGAATTCTTTGTTCAATTTGTGAAGAAGAATATCCCATTTGTTTATTTCGAGGCCTTTGACCAGCAATGGAAAGTGGATAATTCGCTTGAACCGCACTGGGGCCTCTTTACGGCAAGCAGAAAACCAAAGCGCTATATTACTGCGGTCTCAAACGGAAAATACCGGCTGCGCTAGTTTATTCTATAAAAGGAGCTATGATGAAAAGATCACTTAATATTCTGGTTGCTGGATTCTTGGCTCTAAGTGTAAGCCTAGCGGCAGCCCAGGACACAACCACAGAAACAACAACCCCAGCTGATGTTACTAAACAACAGGTTTCTGCGCCGGCTGATCCTGTAACTTCTGAAACCAAAGCAATTACTTCATCCCAAATCAAAGAATTAAAAGAACGGATCATAGAACTACAGAACAAGGGGACTTTAAAACTAAAAGATTTCCTCCCATGCTCTAAAATCATAACCATCGGCTCTTATGAGCCACTCAAAGACGCGAAAATCAAGCAAGATGAAATTCTATATGTCTATTTTGAGCCGGAGAATTTCTTTACTAACAAATCACAAGAAAGATATGAGATCTGGCTCACTGAAGATATACATGTACTAAGCGAGAACGGAGAGCTTCTTATGGAGAAACCAAATGCTGTGGATATGCATTTTAATTCCGCGACTCCTATCCTAGACATATACTTCAACAATCACATCGAATTCAAAGGTGTCCAGCCGGGGAAATACCTCTTCAAGGCGATACTTTACGATAAACTTAAAGGCACAAACTCCTCAGAAACCCTGCCGTTTGAAGTCGTAAAATAAATTGAGATAAAAAATACTTGACAAAGATCGAAATACGATTATAATTAGCACTCTGCAGAATAGAGTGCTAACTTGTAAACCTTAAACCATTTTTAAAGGAGGTGTAAAGTATGAATATTCAACCATTAGGAGACCGCATAGTAATTAAGCCGCTTGAGGCTGAAAGCAAAACCAAGGGTGGCATTGTCTTACCGGATACCGCAAAGGAAAAACCCCAAGAGGGCAAGGTAATGGCCGTAGGCAAGGGAAAGGTCCTGGATAACGGCAGCACCCAGGCTCCGGAAGTAAAAGTAGGAGATAAGGTCCTGTACGGAAAGTATTCAGGTACGGAAATCACCACAAAGGAAGGCGAAGAACTTTTGATCATGCGCGAAGAGGATATTCTGGCAATTGTAAAATAATAGCGTTTAATAAGGAGGAAGTATGGCAAAGCAGTTACTTTTTGAAGATGAAGGTCGAAGGAAAATACTAAGCGGCGTACAGCAGCTTGCCCGCGCGGTCAAAGTGACCCTGGGACCGAAGGGCCGCAATGTCGCTTTGGATAAAAAATTCGGTTCACCCACTATCACCAAAGACGGTGTGACCGTAGCCAAAGAAGTCGAGCTGGAGGACCCTTTTGAGAATATGGGTGCCCAGATGGTCAAGGAAGTAGCGGAAAAAACCTCGGACATCGCCGGAGACGGGACCACTACCGCAACAGTGCTTGCGGAAGCGATTTACCGCGAAGGCCTGAAGAACGTCACTGCCGGAGCCAATCCCATGGCCTTGAAGCGCGGGATCGAGAAGGCGGTTGAGAAAGTAATAGAAGAGCTAAAGAAACTTTCCACCCCGATCAAAGATAAAAAAGAAGTCGCCCAGGTCGCTTCTATCGCGGCAAACTGCGATACAGCGATCGGTAATCTCATTGCTGAGGCAATGGATAAGGTCGGCAAAGACGGCGTTATCACCGTGGAAGAAGCGAAAGCAACAGCTACCACGCTGGAAGTCGTTGAAGGCATGCAGTTTGATCAGGGATATTTATCCCCGTACTTCGTCACTGACGCGGAACGCATGGAATGTCTCTTAGATGATCCTTACATTCTGATCTATGAGAAAAAGATATCCTCTCTTAAAGATATGCTGCCGCTCCTGGAAAAGGTTGCCCGCACCGGTAAACCGCTTTTGATCATCGCCGAAGAAGTTGAGGGCGAGGCACTGGCGACACTGGTAGTCAACAAGATCCGCGGAACTCTTTCCATAGCCGCGGTTAAGGCTCCCGGATACGGAGACAGACGCAAGGCCATGCTTGATGATATTGCCACTCTTTCAGGCGGTAAGGCCATCACTGAGGACCTGGGAATCAAGCTGGAAAGCCTTGACATCGATGACCTGGGGCGCGCCAAGAGAGTAAAAATCGATAAAGAAAATACCACAATCGTTGAAGGCGCTGGAAAAACTCCGGCGATCAACGCCCGCATAGCCCAGATCAAAAAGCAGATCGAAGATACGGATTCTGACTATGATAAAGAAAAACTTCAGGAGCGTTTAGCAAAGTTAGCAGGCGGAGTCGCGGTCATCAACGTCGGCGCAGCTACTGAAACCGAAATGAAAGAAAAGAAGGCACGCGTAGAAGACGCGCTTCACGCCACCCGCGCGGCTGTGGAAGAAGGTATTATCCCTGGCGGCGGAGTAGGCTTACTGCGCACCATTCCTTCGCTTGATAAACTAAAGCTTGAGGGAGATGAAAAGATCGGCGTAGAAATCGTCCGCCGCGCACTCGAGGAACCTATAAGGCAACTTACCGCGAATGCGGGGCTTGAGGGTTCAGTTGTCGTGCAACGCATAAAACAGGAAAAGACAAACGTCGGTTACGATGTCAGCCAGGATGCTTATGTGGATATGATCGAAGCAGGCGTCATTGACCCGACCAAAGTAACCCGTTCAGCGCTGCAGAATGCCGCAAGCATTGCTGCGCTATTACTTACCACCGAAGCAATTATCACGGATAAGCCGGAAAAAGAAGATAGGATGCCGGCGATGCCTCAGGGCGGCGGAATGGGCGGAATGGGTGGAATGTATTAATCAGCTGTCAGTCATCAGCTGTCAGCTTTCAGCAAAAAGGGCGAGGCTTAAAAGCCTCGCCCTTTTTATTTAGAATAAACTTTCCCTAATAAACCTGCTTAAATACCCTTGTCTTCCCCAGTTCGTTGTGATAATCTATATCTTAGAAAGGAAGTTTAATGATATTTTTATTGCTTATCATAGCTTTTGGGGCGGGTTTTGGAGCAGGCTTCTTCCTGAAACTTAAGCAAAAGACAAAAACTCGCAGCGATATCGAGGCTTCCCTGAAAAATGCCCTGGTTATCCCTGCCGCGCCGGCGCAAGGACCCGGTGAAGAAGAGCTCCTGCAGAAGATGCGCGCGGACACTATCGAGAAGAAAATCCTTTACGAAGAGCAGCTTTCGCTTATCTTTAGGATGGGCAAAGAGATGTTTTCTAATATCAGCTTTGATAATATCGCCCGTAGCATTGCCGAGGGCGCGAATAAAATAATCCAGGCACAGATCTGCACCGTCCTTCTTGAAGATAAGTCCAGCGGCTACATCATCCCCTTTTATAGCCAGGGCGTGCCAAAAGAATATCTGGATAAAATGCGCTATAAAAGAGGAGAGAGTATCTCCGGATGGGTCATGGCTAACAACCAGATTTTTTTTGATAACAATATCGCCTCCA
>CAYGZJ010000102.1:0-5159 GCA_964354335.1 uncultured Planctomycetales bacterium
CGATATTCAGACCACGATCCAGGAGCAGTTGATCGTAGAGTTGTATTCAAAGTAAGTTTAGAATTTTATTTGTAAATAACAAGAGCTATACTTTACGTTTATAAATTTTCCGTAAACTATCTGCTCATTTAAGGAGGAATAGATGGGAATAAAATGGAGAGATTTTCAATTAACGAAACGTTTAGAATGTGACGAGGGTACTTATAATGATACCTACGGAAAATTCTCCGCTGCTCCTTTTGAAAGAGGATATGGGGTAACCCTGGGTAATTCTTTGCGCAGGGTTTTGCTTTCTTCCATCGAAGGGAGTGCTGTGACTTCGATAAAGATCGCCAATGTCCAGCATGAATTCTCCACAATACCCGGTGTCGTCGAGGATGTTCCGGAGATTATCCTAAACATCAAGAGCCTGATCATTAACTCACATTCAAAAATACCTAAGACTATAACTATCAAAAGGGATACCAAGGGTGAGGTTAAGGCCAAGGATATCGAGGTCGATGAGACCATTGAGATCATTAATCCCGAGCTGCACATCGCCACATTGACTAAAGATGCGAAATTCCATGTTGAAATGGAGGTATCCCGCGGGCGTGGTTATGTCGTTGCTGAGGCCAATAAAAAGGAAGAGAAGATCGTGGGAGTCATTCCGGTTGATTCCATTTTTACACCGGTGCGCAAAGTCAACTTCAATGTCGAGAATACCCGCGTTGGACAGAGGACTGATTATGATAAGTTAAATTTGGAAGTATGGACAAACGGCGCGATCACTCCGAAAGACGCGCTTTTATACGCTTCCAATATCATGCAGCGCCACCTTGACATATTCGTTAATTTCGGCCAATTGCCGGACGAAATCGCCGAGGAAGAGCCGGAGATGACAAAGGAAGAGGTCGTATTATACGAAAAGCTGCGTTTGCCGATCTCAGAGCTTGAGTTATCAGTGCGCAGCTCCAATTGTCTGCGTGAGGCAGGGATCAAGGCTATCGCTGACCTGGTAAAGAAGAGCGAAGATGAAATGCTGGGTTTTAAGAACTTCGGCAAGAAATCGTTAACTGAGATCAAGGAACTGCTTCTTAGTATGGGCCTTACTTTGGGGATGCAGGTGGACCCTAAGAAACTTAAGCGCTCGTAATTAAGTAGCAGGCTAAATAGCAAGGAATAACTCATGAGACACAGAAAATCAGGAGTATTACTGAATCGTTTCACCGGCTGGAGAAAAGCAACACTGACCAGCCTTATGCGCAATATATTGATATATCAGAGTATTAAGACTTCTCTGCAGAAGGCCAAGGCAGTAAGGCCGGATGTAGATAAGCTTATTTCACTGGCAAAGAGCAATACCCTGGCTGACAAGCGCAAGGCCTTTTCAATGCTTAATGACCATAAATTGGTCAGCACCCTTTTTTCTGATATCGGCCCGCGCTTTACAAAAAAACAGGGCGGTTATACCAGGATCATCAATCTGGGGAACCGTCGCGGGGACAACGCGCAGATGGTCATCTTTGAGCTTACCGAAATTAAGATAAAAGAAGCAAAGAAGCACATTAAGAAGGAAAAGCAAGCCAAACCCGCAGAGGCTGTTGAGCCGGAAGGAATAAAAGAGCCATCTGTCCAGGAACATAAGGTGATCAAGACCGAGACTGAGGCTGCAGGTAAGGAAAAAGCACCGGTTGAAAAGAAGCCCACGAAGAAATTCCTCGGGGGATTTAAAAATATCTTTAAGAAGGAAAGAGATTCTCTTTAAAGGTTTATCGTTGTATTATCCGATAACGCGATGTCCAAATCCATACGGATTTCTGACCGACTTACAAAGATAAATCCTTCCTCGACCCTCGCGATAACCTCAAAGGCAAAAAAACTAAAAACGGAAGGGAAGGACATTGTCGGCTTTGCGGCAGGCGAGCCTGACTTTGACACTCCTGATTTTATCAAAGAAGCCGCGATAGTCGCGATCAAAGAAGGCTTTACCAAGTACACTCCCACCACCGGCACACCGGAATTAAAAAAAGCAATCTGCGAAAAGTTTAGAAAAGACAACGCCCTGGAATATCTGCCTAACCAGATCATTGTTTCCTGCGGGGCAAAACACAGTATTTTCAATGCGCTTTTAGTCCTGGTCAACCGCGGCGATGAAGTATTGATTCCAACTCCTTATTGGGTAAGCTATCCTGAAATGGTCAACCTGTGTGAAGGAGTCAATCATTTTATCCAGACAAAGGCTTCCAACGGTTTCAAGATCACACCGGAAGACCTTGAGAAGAACATCACTTCCAAGACCAAGGTCCTTATAGTAAACAGCCCGTCAAACCCGACTGGGTGCGTTTATTCCCGCCAAGAATTAGAGGCAATCGCCGCCATCTGCGTAAAAAAGAATATTTTTGTAATCAGCGATGAGATTTATGAGAAGCTCATCTATGACGGCCTGCAGCATGTTTCGATCGCCAGTTTCAATACGGATATCTATAGCCTTACCGTTACCATCAACGGACTTTCCAAGAGCCACTCCATGACCGGCTGGCGGATCGGTTACCTGGGAGCGCCGCAGGATATCGCTGACGCGATCTCCAACCTGCAGGACCATTCTACTTCCAATCCCGCCTCAATCAGTCAAAGGGCTGCATTCGCTGCGCTAAGCGGCCCGGATGATTTTTCGCATACGGTCTGCGCGGAATTCCAGAGAAGAAGGGATTATTGCGTAGCCAGATTAAAAAAGATGGATAAAATCGGTTATGTTCTTCCGCAGGGAGCTTTTTATCTGTTTTGCGATATTTCAAAGACCAAGCTTGATTCAGTGACTTTTGCCAATCGCCTGCTTGATGAGAAATTTGTAGCACTCATCCCGGGTAAGCCATTCGGCCTTGATGAATACGTACGCATAAGCTTTGCTACGAGCATGCAGCAGCTTGAAAAGGGATTGGATAGAATAGAGGAGTTTGTTAAGAAGCTTTAAGGGGTCTTTAAGCCTAATATGGCAATGACAATCGCAGAGAAAATATTAAGCGCGCATGCAGGGGTTCAGGTAAGGGCAGGGGATCTGGCTATGTGTAAAGTCGATTTTACATTCGGCCAGGACGGGACCTCTTCGATCATTATTGACCGCATTAAAGAACTTGCGATCCCCGGATTAAAAACAAAATTCTGTATGGTCATCGATCATAGCGCCCCATCCCCGAATGAAGGCGTTTCGCGCGTGCACAAAAAGATGCGCGTTTTTTCTGATCAGTATAAAACTAAACTTTATGATATCGGATGCGGGGTCTGTCATCAGGTGATCCCGGAATCAGGACAGGTTTTGCCGGGAGATCTGGTTTTAGGCGCTGATTCGCATACCTGCACCTATGGCGCGCTCGGCGTCTTTTCTACGGGGGTCGGCTCAACTGATTTGGCTATCGCCTTGGCTACGGGAAAGAACTGGTTTAAGGTCCCGGAAACTTTTAAAATCATTGTCAAGGGAAAGGTCCCTAGGGGCATATTCGCCAAGGACATAATCCTGTATATAATCAAATCCATTGGCGCTGACGGCGCAACTTATAAGGCAATTGAATTCTCCGGAGCGGCAATAGATCGCCTGGATATGGACGGCCGTTTTACGATATGCAATATGGTCGTGGAAATGGGCGCAAAAGTGGGTTTTATGCCGCAGGATAAAACTACGCTGGCCTGGCTGCGCGCTCATACGCTGAAGAAAAAATTCCGTTTTGTAGCTGCGGATAAGGGCGCCCGGTACGAGAAGACGCTGGAGTTCGATATTTCAAAACTTAAGCCCCAGGTTTCCATACCGCATAGCGTGGATAATGTGGCTGGCGCTGGCGAGCTGAAAGGCACTAAGATCAATGAGGCATTTCTGGGTACCTGTACTAACGGCAGAATCAGCGACTTTAAAATAGCTGCAAAGATCCTTAAGGGCAAGAAAGTTGCCGTGGGAGTAAAAATGATCATCGCTCCCAGCTCACGTTCGGTCTTTCTGAAGGCGTTAAAGCTTGGGCTTATCGATACTTTTATCAAGGCAGGGGCGGTGGTAGTAGCACCCGGCTGCGGTCCGTGCGTTGGTACGCATAACGGGGTGCCCGCGGACGGGGAGATTGTTATTTCAAGCGCCAACAGGAATTTTAAAGGTAGAATGGGCAATCCCAATGCGTTTATTTATCTGGGTTCGCCTGCAACCGTAGCCGCATCCGCAATCAAGGGTCGTATCGCAGACCCGCGTGAGTTCCTCTAACCAGTAAGGGAGGCAGGGCATGGAAATACGAGAGCTGTTGATGTTATGTATCGAGAAAAGCGCTTCCGACTTGCATGTTACCGAGAACGAACCTCCTGTTTTGCGCATAGACGGCAAGCTCAGCCGAACCAATTTTCCTGCTTTAAGCAGGCAGGATCTTAAGAAAATGATCTATGGCGTCCTTACGGATGATCAGAAAGAGATGTTTGAGCGGCAGCGCGAACTTGATTTCTCACTCGCCCTGCCTGGCCTGGACAGGTTTCGTGTTAATGTGCATCTGCAGCGGGGTTCTGTGGAAGCGGCTTTTCGAAGAGTCCCTATTCAGATACCAACAGTGGAAGAGTTGGGGTTGCCGCCTATGGTCAAGGATCTCTGCCGCAGGCCAAATGGACTGGTATTGGTTACCGGCCCCACCGGTACCGGAAAGACCACTACGCTTGCCGCGATGATCGATATGATCAACAAGGAACGGGAATGCCTGATCGTCAGTGTTGAGGACCCGATCGAATTCATTTTTACCAATAAAAAAAGCGTTATCAAACAGCGGGAAGTCTATTCGGATACTCATTCCTTTGCCGAGGCGCTCAAACGCGTGCTGCGACAGGATCCCAACGTAATTATGGTCGGTGAAATGCGTGACTTAGAGACTATCTCTACGACTTTGACCGCAGCGGAAACCGGACACTTGGTCCTGGCGACACTGCATACTCCGGATGCGCCGCAGACCATTGAAAGGATCATCGATGTCTTCCCGCCGTATCAGCAGCAGCAGGTGCGCCTGCAGCTTGCTGATTGCTTGCAGGCAGTAGTCTCTCAGTTATTGCTTCCTTCCGCTACCGGCAAAGGCAGGGTACTTGCTACTGAGATATTGACCGCGACTTCCGGTATCCGCAATCTCATCCGCGAGTCTGAGATCGAACAGATACCTACGCTTATG
>CAYGZJ010000103.1:0-5111 GCA_964354335.1 uncultured Planctomycetales bacterium
TTCTGGGTTTTTCCAGTGATTCTGCGGGTGGCCTGATGACCACTGAATATATGGCTTTTGCCAAAGACACGCCCATTGAAACCGTCCTTAAGCAGATCAAAGAGCGTGAGTTTAAGGTCGAGCCTGCGCAGTTCGTCTATATTATAGATGAAGCTGGCCATCTTACAGGGGCCACTAACTTCCGGCGCCTGATGCTGGCTAATCTGCAGGACTCAATAGCTTCGGTGGCCTTTCCCAAGACCTATTACGTGCAGAGCGATTCCAGCGTAAAAGAAGTGGCATATCTTATGGAAAAATACAAATATTACGCTATTCCGGTTGTCGATGACGCTAATGTATTGCAGGGGATTATCACTGTTGATGACATCTTGAGCCAGCTTATCTCCATCGCCTGGAGAAGACTTAAAAGAATAAAGGTGCAGCCAAAACAATGAAAAAAAGAATCAAAAGTTCCTGGGCGACTTTCATCATTTTCCTTTCGGTCATGGGCCCGGGGATAATCACCGCTAATGTCGATAACGACGCCGGAGGTATCACCACTTACTCGGTAGCCGGGGCGCATTTCGGCTATTCGCTTATCTGGTCGTTTGTCCCGATCATCATCGCCCTGATCATCATCCAGGAGATGTGCAGCCGCATGGCGATCGTGACCGGAAAAGGGCTGGCTGACCTAATCAGGGAAGAGTTCGGGGTGCGCGTCACCTTTTACGCCATGATCGTTTTGGTATTTTCAAACCTTTTTAACACCATATCCGAATTCGCCGGCATCGCTGCCAGCGCGGAACTTTTCGGGATTTCAAAAAATATACTTGTGCCGCTGTGCGCGATCTTTGTCTGGTGGATCATTGTCAAAGGAACGTATAAATCAGTAGAAAAAGTATTCCTGGCTGCCTGCGTCTTTTATATTTCCTATATTCTATCCGGGTTTCTTGCAAAGCCCGATTGGAACGAGGTAGTCAAAAGCTCAATACATCCACAATTTCAATTCGACAAATCCTACATCCTTATGCTAATCGGTGTAGTCGGCACAACCATTGCCCCATGGATGCAATTCTACCAGCAATCTTCTATCGTTGAGAAGGGAATAAAACTGGAAAATTACAAATACAGCAAGTGGGATGTTATTATCGGCGCCTTTGTGGTCAATATTGTGGCTATCTTTATCGTTTTGGTCTGCGCCGCTACGCTTTTTAAACATGGTATCCATATAGAAACCGCAAAAGACGCAGCGCTTGCCCTCAAGCCTCTGGCAGGAAATTACTGTTTCTACTTGTTTGCTTTCGGCCTCCTGAACGCTTCGATCTTCGCCGCCTGCATCCTGCCGCTATCAACCGCTTACTCGGTTTGCGAAGGCATGGGATGGGAAGTGGGAGTAAACCGCCGCTTCAGAGAAGCCCCGCAATTTTATTCACTTTATACGGCAATAATCGCTATCGGCGCGGCGATCATCCTCATACCGAATGTCAAATTAGTCCCCATCATGCTGCTCTCCCAGGCTACCAATGGTATTCTGTTGCCGTTTGTCCTGATTTTTATGTTGCTCCTGGTAAACAACAAGCGCCTGATGGGTAATTACACAAATTCAAAGCTTTACAACATCATCACTATAGCTGTAATCGTAGCAATGGTCAGTCTTTCAATGATTTTATTCTTCACTACCTTTATTCAATAATATGGCTGAGAAAATAACCGTTGATAAGATTTTATCTTTAAAAGGCAGGCGCAAGATAACTATGCTTACCGCCTACGATTATCCCATCGCTTCCCTCGTGGATAAGGCGGGCATAGATATGATTTTAGTAGGTGACTCGCTGGCAAATGTAGTTTTAGGGTTAGATTCTACGACTAAAGTCGGAATGAGTGAAATGCTGCACCATGCCAAAGCAGTCACGCGTGCGGTGCAGCAGGCGCTGGTGGTGGGCGATATGCCGTATGACTCTTATCAGACCAACCCCGCGGAATCGGTAAAGAACGCCAGGCTCTTTATTGAGGAAGCAAAATGCGATGCCGTAAAACTGGAATGGTTTGATAAATGCCTGGAGGTCAGCGCAGAGATCATCAAAGCCGGAATACCGGTGATGGGGCACATCGGATTAACGCCGCAAACAGCGGATAAATTAGGCGGGTTTAAGGTGCAGGGCAAAGATGCTGAAGCGGCAAAACGCCTGATCGAACAGGCGCAGGCGCTTGAGAAACTGGGCTGTTTCGCCATAGTCTTAGAATGCGTGCCGGATAAGATCGCGGCCATGATCACCAAAAAAATAAGCATCCCTACAATCGGCATCGGCGCCGGCGTGCACTGCGACGGACAAGTACTGGTGATCCACGATATGCTCGGACTTTTTAACCGCTACACCCCTAAATTCGTCAAAAAATATATTGACCTTAGCCCGCTTATAGCCAAGGCTTTGCAAGAATATAAATCAGAAGTTACAGATGAAAAGTTCCCGGCTGCGGAACATAGTTTTAGCATAAAAGAAGAAGAGCTGGAGAAATTATCGGAATGAAAGAAAAGATACTACAATTCTTAAGTATAGTAATCGTTTTGATCCTGGCGCTTGCTTTTGTTGTCAGGTTTGCCGGTCCATCGCTACTTAGGCAATACATCGAAGCGGGCGTGGGAAACTGCGGCAAAAATCCCATCCTATGCAAGGTCCCCGACAGTAATATTTTAAAACCACAGGTGGACAAAAACTCCACCGCTGATTTCATCCCCTATAAATTTCCCAAAATGACGATTGAGGCACCAAAGGGATTTTCCGTAGTACAGGAAATGATCAAAAAGTACTATTATAAAAAGGATCCCAGCAAGCGCACCTTGGAGATAATTTATGTGCTGCACGAGGAAAAAGACTTCTTCCTGAAATTATTCCCTGAGGTAAGAAAAATGGGGATAATAAATAATTACGATTTTGTAAACCGCATGATGTTTGCCAGGCCATCGGAAGTAAAAAACATAACGGATGCCTTCTTTGTGATCATAAAGAGCATTTTTACCCCTGATATGGGAGAGCAGAAGAACGCGGTGATGACCCGGTTCCAGATGAAGGACAGGAAAGGCTACATCATCTATAATCTTTCCAAGGCCGGCAACTATTTCAGCTGTGATGTCATAACTGACGCCGACTCCTATTATAAAGTCTACGCCAAAGATAAATTCGGGAAGCTAAGCCTGGAAGAGGTATTTGCTGTCATCTCCACGCTTTCAGAACCTGACCAGTAATTTGCTTGATTTTTAAGCGAATCTGTGGCAAAATAAAAATCTATGCCTGAGTCTACAAACCTAATGGATAAAGTAGTTTCTCTCTGCAAGCGCCGCGGATTTATCTTCCAATCCTCTGATATATACGGCGGCTTAAGCAACACCTGGGATTACGGCCCTTTCGGTGTCGAGCTTAAGAACAACGTCAAGCGCGCCTGGTGGAAAGCCAATGTCTATGAGCGCAATGATATTTACGGAATGGACGCGGCTATCCTGATGCACCCGAAGGTCTGGGAGGCAAGCGGACATGTCCAGAACTTTTTTGACTTAAAAAGCGACTGCAAAGGCTGTAAAAAGCGCTTTAAAAGCGCTGACCTGAAAGACAACACAAAATGCCCGGAATGTGGGGGCCAGCTGACTGAGGCACGGCCGTTCAACCTGATGTTTAAGACCTACCAGGGCCCGATCGAAGAAACAGGCAACGAGATCTACATGCGGCCAGAGACCGCTCAGGGAATGTTTGTAAATTTTACCAATATACTTGATTCACGCCACCCAAAGCTTCCCTTTGGATTAGCGCAAATCGGTAAGGCGTTCCGCAACGAAATAACTCCGGGCAATTTCACCTTCCGCACCCGCGAATTCGAGCAGATGGAAATCGAGTATTTCGTAAAGCCCGCGGAAGCAGAACAAAAGCTGGGAGAGTGGATCGACAGCCGCTATAACTGGTATCTAAACCTGGGTATAAACAAAGATTCCCTGCGCAAGCGCGCCCATGGAAAAGATGAACTTGCGCATTACGCCCTGGCATGCACAGACATCGAATACAACTTTCCCTTTGGCTGGTCAGAGCTGGAAGGCATTGCCAATCGCACTGACTTTGATTTAAAGCAACACGCGCAGGCAAGCGGCAAGGACATGCAATATTTTGACGATGCCACCAAGGAAAGGTTTTATCCTTATATTATTGAGCCTTCCGGAGGAGTGGACAGGACGGTCCTGGCATTCCTGGCAAATGCCTACAACGAAGAGAAAGTAAAAGATGACACTCGGGTCGTCTTAAAGTTGCACAAAGATCTAGCACCTACAAAAGTGGCGGTGCTGCCGCTTTTACGCAACCGTCCAGAAATAGTGGAGCTGGCTAAAAAACTTGCTGCGGACCTTAAAAAATCCATCATCACTGTCTATGACGACACGGGAGCCATCGGCAAACTTTACCGCAGACAGGATGAAGTTGGTACGATTTACTGCATAACCGTAGACGTACAGTCGCTGGAAGATAGGCAGGTGACCGTGCGCGATAGAGATTCAATGTTGCAGGAACGCATCAGTATTGATAAGTTAAAGGCATATTTGTTTGATAAGTTAACCAGTTAAAGCTCAAAGTCTAAAGCTCAAAAATCAAAATAAGGTTAAAATTTAAATTTTAAATTTGTTTTGAGTTTTGAATTTAAACATTTGGATTTAACAAGAGGGAGGGTAACAAAGTGGCAAAGAAATATGTTTACAGTTTCGGCGGAGGAAAAGCAGACGGCAACGAAAGCATGAAGAATCTCTTAGGCGGCAAAGGAGCAAACCTGGCGGAAATGGCAGGAAATAAAGCCTTAAGGCTTCCGGTTCCCCCGGGCTTTACCCTTACCACCGAAGTCTGCACATACTACTATCAGAATAAGAAAAAATATCCCGCCAGCCTTAAGAAAGAAGTTGAGCTGGCACTTAAAAAAATAGAGAAGCTGATGGGTAAGAATTTCGGTGACACCACCGATCCACTTCTGGTTTCCGTGCGTTCCGGTGCCCGTAAATCCATGCCCGGAATGATGGAAACGGTATTAAATGTGGGGCTTACCGAAAAGACCATCCCCGGACTGATCAAGGCCAGCGGCAACGAACGCTTTGTCTATGATGCCTA
>CAYGZJ010000104.1:0-5092 GCA_964354335.1 uncultured Planctomycetales bacterium
AAATCGGTTGAAGAGCACGTTTAGTTTTTAAATTTTTATAGCAAAGACAGGTCCCCAGGTAAGGGTTCGCTGGGGGCTGTCTTTTAGATTAGGGTTGGATAATTATGGTCAGTCAGGATAAAGAAAAAGCATTGCATGAGTTGATGTCGCGACTGGGGGTCAGGGAAGAGGATATCCAGGAAAGATTTATCCGTTCTCAGGGCCCGGGCGGGCAGAATGTGAATAAGGTTTCCTCTTGCGTCTATCTGCGGCATCTTCCCACAGGCATCGAGGTCAAATGCCAGCAGGAGCGTTCCCAGGCCCAGAATCGATTTCTGGCCAGGCGGATATTGCTGAAGAAAATAGAGTCCAAGGTATTGGGAAGGCTTTCCGAAGAGCAGAAACGCATCGAAAAAATCCGCAGGCAAAAACGCAGAAGGAGCCGCCGCGCAAAATTAAAAGTACTGGAATCAAAACGTCTTCATTCAGAAAAAAAAGCTCTTAGGGTAAAAGTGCAGCAAACAGATTATTAAGAATTATAGTTTCTAGTTAAATAACCGGGAGGTTGTGATGGAGGAAAAAGGGTTCTTAAAGAATTCGCAGATTATTGTTCTCGGGGTTTGTATCGCGGTGGCTACGATCGTTTCAAGCATTATTCTCTCGCAAGGCTTCTTAAAGATTACCAAGTTTGTCAGGGAGCAGCTTAATGTCACCGGCTCCGCGCAAAAAGAGATCAAGAGTGACCTGGCTATCTGGAGGGGGAGTTTTTCCATCCGTGATGCCAGCCTCCCCAGCGCATACCGGGCTTTAAAGGCAGATCTTGAGAAGGTCAAAACGTATCTTCTCGGCAAGGGTATCAGCGAAAAGGAGATGACCGTTTCGCAGATTTCTACCGATACTATTTATATGAAAAACGAAAAGGGAAATGATACTAATGATGTGCAATGGTATCGCTTAAGCCAGTATGTCGAGGCAAAGTCCGGCGATGTGGATAAGATCGCCCAGGTTTCCCGGGAGGCAACGGAATTGATCGATCAGGGGATAGGGTTTAGTTCTGAAGCGCCGGAATATTTTTACACCAAGCTTGATGAGCTAAAAATCGAGATGATAGGTAAAGCCACAGAGAACGCCAAGTCCCGCGCGGAAAGCATGGCCCGCTCAACCGGAAACAAAATCGGATCGATCCGTTCGGCAAAGATGGGGGTCTTTCAGATCACCCCGGTTAATTCCACCGATGTCTCTGACTACGGGGTCAATGACACCAGTTCCCTGGAGAAGAAGGTAACTGCGGTAGTCTCGGCGAGTTTTGCGATAGAATAAAGTAGTTGAAATATGTCCTGCGGAAAGGAATAGTGTATGTTCGAAAAAATGATCAAGCACAAGTATTTTTTCCACATCACCGCTGTTTTAGTCATTATCATCGTGGGTATTTTCTTTATAGTCTTTAGCGGCACTTCTAATTAAGCACTTATTTAAAGGAAGAAAGTAAATATGCCAAAAACTAAGATAATTTCTACTCTGGGCCCTGCTTCAGAAAAGGCAAGCGTTTTATTGAAGATGATACGCGCGGGAATGGATGTAGTAAGGCTTAATTTTTCGCACGGAACCCATAGGGAGCATTTGGAGAGAATACTTCTGGTAAGAGCGCTCAACAAAAAATATCACCGGCATATCAGGATACTTGGGGATCTTGAGGGTTATCGCATAAGAATCGGCAGGCTTAAAGGCGGCGCGCCTGTTGAGATTAGAAAAAAAGAGATCCTTTGGTTAACCCAGGAGGACATTTCAGGAGAGGGAGATATTATACCCTTTGATTATCGAGGCTCTTTAAAGGGCATCCGTAAAGGACTACATATTTTTATTGACGACGGCAATATCGCAGTTGTGGTTGAGGGGTGTGAAAAAAAGCGCCTGAAGACCAGGGTGGTCATTCCCGGGACGATCAAGGAGCATAAAGGGATCAATATACCGGGAGCTAAGTTTAGTTTTAAAGGACTAAAGCCAAAAGATGCCGTAGATATTGATTTCTGCGTTAAGCATGGGTTGGATTACATCGCCCAGTCTTTTGTAAGGACCAAAGACGATATCCAGATCATCAGAAAGCGCCTCGGGGACTGCGGGCAAAAAATCCGGCTGATCGCTAAGATCGAGAACCGTGAGGGGATCAGGAATATTGACGATATCATCCGGGTAAGCGATGGGATCATGATCGCCAGGGGCGATATGGGGGTATCCCTTCCTATATATGAGGTCCCGCTGATCCAGAAGGCGATAATCAGAAAATGCAACCGGGCAAAGAAATTTGTGATCACCGCAACGCAGATGCTGGAAAGCATGACTGAGAACCACCGGCCTACCAGGGCTGAGGTCTCAGACGTAGCCAACGCCATTCTGGATGGTTCGGATTACCTGATGCTTTCCGCGGAGACCGCGGTGGGAGCCTATCCTTCGGAGTGCGTAGATATGATGAATAAAATAATTCAGTTTACGGAGGAGAACCGCCCCCCGAAGCACCTGATTATTGGAAAGGAATAAAGATGGCAAATTTTTCTTTTGATATTGTTTCCGAAGTGGACCTTCAGGAAATGGATAACGCGGTGAATCAGGCGAATAAAGAGCTGGCCCAGCGTTATGATTTTAAGAACAGCAAATCGTCCATCACCTACGACCGCAAAGAGAAAAAGATCACCCTGATCGCGGACGATGATTTCAAACTGCGCGCCCTTACCGATATCCTGACTACCCGCATGGCCAAAAGAGGGATCTCTTTTAAATCTCTTAAGTTTAAAGATCCCGAGAAGGCTTTTGAGGGTTATCTTCGCCAGATACTGGAGTTATGCATGGGTATTGATAAAGAAAAAGCAAAAGAACTCACCGGTATCATAAAGGGGCTGGGCTTAAAAGTGCAAACCCAGATCGAAGGGGAAAAGATCAAGGTCAGCTCAGCCAAGAAGGATGAATTGCAGGCGGTGATCGTACATCTTAAGGGATTGGATTTTCCTATACCGCTTAGCTTCGGTAATTATCGTTAAAAAAGCTGCGTATGATAAGGAAGCAACATGTCTGACCTAAGTGGCCTTATTCGTCTGACTGATCCGGATATCGGCCTTGCCAGTAAAACACTTGCCCGGGCGTTTATCAGTGACCCGATGGTGACTTATATCTTTCCAGGTGATCCGGAAATAGAGAGAAAACTTGCTCTTTTGTTTGCGGTCATCATCCGCTACGGAATACTATATGGTGAAGTCTACGCTACATCTGTTAATGCGGAAGGTGTAGCCATGTGGTCTGCTTCAGATAATTCGGATATGGATTTGACTAAGCTGGAAAAGTGCGGCCTTGCTGATTTTTCCTCCCAGGTCTCAACGGATGTCATTAGCAGGATCGTCTATTTTAACGACTTCGCTTACTCCAGAAATAAAGTGCACGCGCCTTTTAAGCACTGGTATCTTGCTTTTATCGGGGTAGACCCCGTTTTTTGCGGCAAAGGCTTTGCCAGTGCCTTGATCAAGCCGATGCTTGCCAGGTTGGACCGGGAGAAAATGCCCTGCTATCTTGAGACGCTCACCGAAAAGAACGCCGCGATGTATAAACATTACGGTTTTAAATTAGCTGAAGAAATCAATATCCCAGGAACCGATCTGGATCTTTTCGCTATGCTGCGATAAGCTCGCCGCTAGATTATTATTGGCTGACTTATAAAGAAAGAATCGAATTAAAGGAGGCTGGGCATGGGAAAGAACCTTTGCGAAAAACAGTTTTCCGCAGGAAGCTGTTATTCTTATATTTTATCTTCCGAAAATGTTGCGCTGGTGATAGACCCGCATATCAGTTTGCTTAATGAGTACAGCGGTTATTTAAATAAAAACAGGCTTACCCTAAAGTTTATTGTTGATACGCACACGCACGCGGACCATTTTTCTTTAGCGGCGGTGCTGAAGAAGAAGTTTGCGGCCTCGGTGCTTATGCACGAGAAGGCGGTGTCTTCTGTAGCGGACAGGCGGCTTAAGGATGGAGAGGAGATAAACATAGGTTCACTCGCGGCTAAGGCGATATATAGCCCGGGGCATACCGATGATGCGCTGAGCATATACGTAGCGGGAAGGGTGTTTACCGGGGATGTACTCTTGATCGGCAGCGTGGGCAGGACTGATTTTCAGAACGGCTCTCCTGAGTCTATGTTCGATACCCTGCAGAAATTAAAGGCTCTTCCCGATGCGACGATTGTCTTTCCGGGACACGACTATCATGAAAAACGCTCATCAACTATCGCCAAAGAAAAAGAGAGCAATCAGTTCTTTAAAGAAACGAATAAAGAGGCGTTTGTCTTGACCATGCGTTCAAAGCAGATGCCGAAGCCTTTTAACATAGACAATATTGTCCGGGTAAATCAGAAAGGCGAGGCGGTGTCCCTGGAGATGATCGCTCCTTTAGCAGCCAAGGCGCTTGCGGAAAAAGATCCAAGCGTGAAGTTTCTTGATGTGCGCTCCGGATTGGAGTTTGCGCAAGCGCATATTAAGGATTCGCAAAACGTCCCGATTGATATGCTTTCGGTAAAATTAAATGAGTTGAGCCAGTCTAAACAAAACTATATTGTCTTTTGCCGTACAGGAAATCGTTCACCGATGGCAGCAGATATGATGCTACAGGCCGGGATCCACGGCGTAAAAATCATGGATGGCGGGCTTACGCGCTGGCAAAAAGAGAAGCTTCCTGTTGTAAAAGGAGAAAGCGGTATGTCGATAGAGCGGCAGGTCAGGCTGATCGCGGGAGGGATGGTGCTGCTGGGGATCTTGCTTGCCTGGCTGGTAAGTGGCGCCTTTATCCTTATTTCCGTGTTTGTCGCCTGCGGCCTGATCGTTTCCGGGCTTACCGATGCCTGTCTTATGGCCAAGCTACTGATGAATCTGCCGTACAATAAAAAGCTTTATAAAAGTAAGCTGGGCGGCGGCACCTGCTCCGTGCAATAGGGGACGCTTCTGGGGTATTTAACTCCTTGAAAATAATGAGGTTGCAATACCAAATTCAGTTTTAGGTCCCCGCGCAAAAATCCTTGATATTTTTGCTTCGCACCCATTCCTAATAGATGGAATGGTGTTTGCTTTCTGCAAAA
>CAYGZJ010000105.1:0-5083 GCA_964354335.1 uncultured Planctomycetales bacterium
GGAAGGCCCGCGCTTAAGTACTACCGGCTTTTTGGTCAGCCCGACCTCTTTCAAAAGATTAAAATTCTGCATATTGCGCGCGCCGATTTGCAATATGTCAACATAGTTGGCTACAAGTTCTACGTCTCGCGTGTCCATGACTTCGCTTATGGTGACCAATCCCACGCTCTCTCCCACCTTTTTTAAAAGTTTCAGCCCTTCTTCGCCTAACCCTTGAAAACTATACGGTGAAGTGCGGGGTTTAAATGCTCCGCCCCGTAAGACCGTTGCCCCGGATTTCTTTACCTGCATTGCGATCTCAGCCAGCCGCTCCAGATTCTCAATGGCGCACGGCCCGGCCATAATCACGACTTTTTTTCCGCCTACCTTGATCCCTTTCCCCACATCTATAACCGAATCCTCTTTCTTAAACTCACGTGAAACCAGTTTATAGGGAGCCAGGACCGGCAAAACCTTCTCAACACCAGCAAAGACTTCCAGCGGCGTAACACGCAAGACATCTTCTGGCCCGATAACTCCGATTATCGTACGCTCAGTACCCTTTGAGACATGCGGAGTCAACCCAAGCTTTTTAACTTTATCGATTATATGCTCTACTTGTTCGTTAGTGGCATCAGGCCGTAAAACAATAATCATTTGCCCCTCCTCACAATTGCAATACCTTCTTTAAGACCTTGATAAATCTTTCATTCTCTTTTTTAGTCCCGACTGTTACCCGGATATAGTTTTTCAGGCCGTACTGTTTCATGTCCCGTACGATCACTCCATAGCGCAACATCCGGTTAAATACTCCTACCCCGTCTTTACCTACATCAATAAGAATAAAATTTGAGACGCTGGGAACGTAAGATATGCCTAATCTGGAAAGATTATCATAAATGTAGTCCTTACCCTCCAAGACGGTTGCCTTGGTCTTTTCCAGGAATTTGTCATCATCTAAAGCCGCGATCGCGGCTGCCTGCGCCAGTGAATTAACGTTAAAAGGCTGACGCGCCTTTTCCATGGAAGCGCTAAACTGGGTTCGGGCAATGGCATATCCAATGCGCACACCGGCCAGGCCATAGGCCTTAGAGAATGTTTTAAGGACGATTACGTTCTTATTACGCATGTATTTGATGCTTGCCGGGAAATCGTCTACATCGATGAAAACATCATAGGCTTCATCAAGCACCACAATCACATCTTCCGGCAACCCCTTTATAAAATCATCAAGTTCAAACTTAGTCACGTAAGTGCCGGTGGGATTATTGGGATTGGCGATAAAAACTAATTTCGTCTTTGAGTCAATTTTATTTTTTATCCCCTCCAAGTCATACTTAAAGTATTTCAGCGGCTCTTTTTTAACGCGGCAGCCATTTACCTGGGCGATGATCTCATACTCCAGAAATGTCACCTCGGAAGTGACGATGTTTTCATCCGCTTCAACAAAGGTCTTGATGATGATATCAATGAGCTCATCAGAACCGTTGCCCAGCACAAAGTTCTCAGGTTCCAGATTATAGATCTTAGCGAGCTTTCGCTTTAAGTAGTAGCCGCTGCTGTCCGGATAACGGTTTACGCCGGACAAACACTTTTTCATCGCCTCAATTGCTTTAGGGCTTGTGCCCAGTGGATTCTCATTAGAGGCAAGCTTGACGACCTCTTTAAGCCCTAGCTGCCTTTTTGTCTCCTCAATGGGTTTGCCGGCAATGTATGGAGTCGCTTGTAATATATTCTTTTTTACCAGTTCCTTCATTTTAAATTTAATCTCCGATAGGATAAGAACCGAGGACTTTCAAGAATTTACATTTAGTCTCCAGCTCACTGAGCGCCTTCTTTACCCGCGGCTCATCTTTATGCCCGTACAAATCCACAAAGAAATAATAATCCCAGGCTTTTCTCTTGGATGGCCGGGATTCAATCTTGGTCAGGTTGATTTTATTCTTTTTAAAAGGCATGAGCATGTTATGCAACGCTCCTACTTTATCCTTGATAGAAAAAAGGATCGAGGTCTTATCGCTTCCGGTGATCCCGGCCTCTGCCTTACCGATAACAAAGAAGCGCGTGATATTATGAGGGGAATCTTCGATATCCGCCGCAATTACCTTAAGCTTATACACCTTAGCCGCTAGAATAGATGCGATGCCGGCGCTGTTCTTCTCTTTGGAGGCGATCTGCGCTGCCCGGGTGGTGCTGGAAACTTCGATCAATTCCGCTCCCGGAAGATTCTCCTGCAGCCATATCCGACACTGGCCAAAGACCTGAGGATTTGAATACACCCGCTTAATCTTGTTCTTCGGGCAATTTGCCAGTAAATTATGCGAAACATCCAGAATGATCTGGGAACATATCTTTAGATCAGAATCAACCAGCATATCCAGAGTATAGGTGACAGCTCCCTCTATAGAATTCTCAATCGGGACCACTCCGTAATCTGCGCTAGATCGCTCAACCTCTAAGAATACATCCGAGATGCTATCGCAGGCAAGATAATTCACCTGTGAACCGAATCTTTTCAGCGCTGCCAGATGCGAAAAACTGGCCTGGGGGCCCATATACGCGATCACAAGGCTTTTCTCCAGAGACAAAGAAGCAGACATGATCTCTCGGTAAATCGCTTCTAACGCGCCATTTGTCAAAGGCCCCTTATTGCCGCAGGAAATCTTCTTGAGCACTTCACGTTCCCGGTCGGGGGCATATATGCTGGCGCCACTTCTATGTTTTATCCTGGCAATACCTAAAGTGACTTTTGCCCGCGCGCTTAAGAGCCTGAGTATATTTTTATCAATGCTGTCAATTTTCTTGCGTGAGTTTTTTAAATCCACGACATCCTTCCTTTCTTTCTTTCTTTTATTGCGATGCCTGCGGTTGCGGATTATCCTGTACAGCCGTTGCTTCTTCAGGACCTTCTGCTATCGGCTCAATATCCGCCTTCTCTGCCGCTAACTGGCTTTGGATCTGCGGGGTATTTAATTCTTCGATTTTTGGCAGGTCCTCAAGCGACCTTAATCCAAAATGCTCCAGAAACTGCCTGGTCGTACCGTAAACAAACGGCCGGCCCGGAACTTTCTTTCTGCCGCAGATACGGATCAGATTCTTATCTAAAAGGCTCTTCATAACCCCGTCGACATTGACATTCCGCAATGACTCGATCTCAAGCCTGGTCAAAGGCTGCTTATAAGCTATGATAGCCAGGCTCTCAAGCGCCTGCTTTGAGAGGCGCTCCGTGTGACGATCTTTAAAAAGCTTCTTTAGAAACGGAGCGAATCCGGATGCGGTGATCATCATCCAGCCTCCGGCAACTTCGGCAATACGGATACCCCGGTTATTCTGTTCGTATTCGGCTTTTAGTTCGTCGATCAATCTGCGCACCTCTGCGGGATCCATCTTGTCCAGCGCAGCGCGCACCTGCTCCATAGTTAGCGGCTTCTCGCTGGCGAAAAGCATTGCTTCAATTGCAGACTTGATATTGTTATCGGCCATAGTTATTTCTGCTTCCTTTGTTTATAAACCATATTTAACAGTTCTTCGGTTGTCTCGATATGCGGGGCCAGCTCAAGCGCCTTTTTAATCATCTGGGTAGCTTCGGGTTTTTTATATTCAAGCTGCATGAGCACTTCCAACGCATCATCGACAATGCCCTTGGTCTTGTCAGTATGTTCTTTTACCTTTGTGTCCTGCACAAGTCCAAAACGGCCTACCTTGTTCTGGAGTTTAGCTACGATCTCCTTGGCGCGCTGCTCTCCTATACCCGGCAGCGAGCGCAGAAACTGGATGTCGCCTTCATCGATTGCGCGCGCGATCAAGGATATCGGTTTATTGAGCGCCTTGAGCGCGGCGCGCGGGCCGATACCGGAAACCGTGATAAAAACCCCGAAAAAATCCCTTTCTACGGAATTTAAAAAACCGATAAGAACCGGCGTGCTGCGGGATGGCTCAATCTGATGGTAATGGTAAGTGATCAGACTGACCTTGCCGTCATTAACTATGCCCTCATCAATCCGCTGCATTACATTCTGGGGGATCAAAACCTCATAGGTGATCCCGCCGATATCAACCAGCAGATAATTTACTCCGCGCTCGACGACTTTTCCGCTAATCCGCGAAATCATAATTTGTTTTTTCCGATATAGCTGTGCGCGATCGCCAATGCCAACGCATCAGTAACGTCGGTATATTTTGGTAGCGAACGCAATCCAAGTATATTGCCTACCATGCGCTGGACCTGAGTCTTTGAAGCCAGCCCCTGACCGACAATAGCTTTTTTAACTCTGGTGGCCGCATACTCTACCAAAGGGATCTTTTTAGTCGCGCAGGCCAAGCATATCACTCCGCGCGCATGACCCAAAATATAAGCCGTTGTCGGATGCCCGTAATGAGAGTAGATTTTTTCAAGGACTAAACATTCAGGCTGTGTGTCAGATATCAGCTTGAGAACTGCCTGAGAAATCTTATTTAGTCGTAGCGGCAGCGCTTCCCGGGGAGAAGTCGAAATTATCCCCGCTTCCACCAGAGAAAGTGAATTTGCCCTGACATCAATGGCCCCGTAACCAGTGACAGCCAAAGCAGGATCGATACCTAGAATTCTCATTGATTATTCTTCCGAAGCGATCTGCTCCATGATCTCATCCGGAATATCAAAATTTGCAAAAACCTGCTGGACATCCTCGTGTTCTTCCAGGTCTTCCACCAGTCCCAAAACATTCTTGGCATCATTACCGGTCACCTTGACTGCCGATGAAGGAATCATAGTAAGCTCAGCATCAAGAAATTGCACCCCTTTATCGGTAAGCGCCTGCTTTACTTTCTCAAAATCCTGTGGAGCGGTAGTTATCTCGTAATTTTTTTCATCTGATTTAAAATCTTCTGCGCCGGCATCGAGGGAAATCGTCATCAATTCATCTTCTTTGGCCGTACTTTTGTCAATTAAAAAGTAGCCTTTTCGAGTAAACATCCAGGAAACAGAGCCGGCACCGGCCATGTTTCCGCCTTTTTTAGACATAAGATTGCGTAATTCCGCGGTAGTACGATTCTTGTTATCTGTAAGCGCCTCAACCATGATCGCGACACCTCCCGGACCGTACGCCTCATACATGACCGCCTC
>CAYGZJ010000106.1:0-5039 GCA_964354335.1 uncultured Planctomycetales bacterium
CCAGCCACGGAAGGTAGAAGATTGCCTGTTTGATGCTTTTGCAACGGGGCAAGATAAATCTACTGGGTCCCCATCCTTTGCCTCGCTTCGCTCGCAAAGGACGCCTTCGCCCCTTTCGGGGCTAGGCAGCCAGCCACGGAAGGTAGAAGATTGCCTGTTTGATGCTTTTGCAACGGGGCAAGATAAATCTATTGGGTCCCCATCCCTTGCATCGCTTCGCTCGCAAGGGACGCCTTCGTTTGCGCTCGACAGCCAGCCACGGAGGATAGAAATATAGCGCAGCGACCGAATGAATGAAAACGCTTTCTCTTTTGCTAAAAATAAAATCCTCCCCGGGCTCAGGAAAACATCCAAAAACTTCTTTGCGCAAGGAGGGGCGCGGCTAAGCAGGACAGAATTCAAAATCTCCCGTTTAAAATAGCAAGCGGCAAGATAACCCGATAACGCTAATAAAGGTAAGTCCGATTCAGTCCCTATAACCGGGATCATAAAAGCGACATTAGCGCCGTCTGTAGGCGTGCTTTGTTTTTGTTCCGCTGGCGCAGCATTTGCGCTGCCTGAATCAGCAGGCGGTAGAGGTTTGTCTTTCTTATCTGCCTTTACTTCAAGTTTAGATTGCGAGGACTTGCGCGGGAAGAGGTTCTTGCCGTGCCAGAGCTTCTCAACAATAGATATCAAAGACGAATAAAGCAACACTGCCGCGATAAACAAAAGCGAATCACTAAATATAGCTATGACCGGCATGATACATGCTGCGAATATCATTGTCCCTGCTAAGATCGTCTTCTCGGCTATGGCTTTTATTTTGTTTACTCGAGCAGAGTTGTCAATAGGGGCGGACTTTTCTTCGGGATGAAAGATCACCGCATAAGCGGTAATCTTTCCACCCGCGTCTATTATGGGCTCTACTTTCAAGTCTCTTTCCAAGAGCTTTCCCCTTGAACGCTTAAGCCTGATCTCCGGAGAATCCGCGACTTTAATCACGGCGTAGTTGCGGTGGCGCTCTATTTTCGGTTCAGTGCTGCAGATAAGCCTTACCCTTAAGATCCCCAACCACGGCAGCCAGGATTTCTTATCATTGATTTTGATCGGCGCGGCGTTCCTGATCCTGATATCCCTCGGGTTAACCAACAGCTTGATATTATCGCTTATCCAGAGTTCATTCTCATTTACAGTATCTAAAAAGGTAGCACTGTCAATTTCTAAATACAGATTGAATTCTTTTCCGCCGACAGGCAGGATGAATCCGGCCAGAGTTGAAATTACGGATGAGATCAATAGAAGCGGAACCATCACATAACCCCAGCCCATGCTATAAATTCCGATACCCAGCGCCAGGGCTGCGGCGCTGATGATATCCGTAAAGACATTGCAAAAGTTCTCGATCACGTCATACTGCTTGGCAAAGCCTTTTTTGACCGCCTCTTCGCTGGTCAATATCGCTCCTCTTAATATTTCATTCCAGTATTTGTCCTCAAATACGGTAAAGATATTTTCCAGGGACCACCACGACAAAAATATAGCCAAATAGGTAAGAGGCGGGAATTCAAAAAGCAAACTGCCTCCTAACGAACTACTGAACAGGCTGCAAGGCACCAGCAAAAAGAATAAAACCCTGAATATGATCCTGACAAAAGCAAAATGCAGAAAGAATCTTATCAGCTTATCCTGGGCTTCCTTGTTTTGTATTTTTCTCTCCCAGACGCTTCCCTTTGCCTCGCTGCTTCTGGCGTCCCTCCTGAACTGCACTATTTTGTTAATTTGGCCCGCCGCGATAGGGCTGATAAATATGGGGATCAACGTCAATGTGGCTATATAGGTGATCAGGCTGTAGATGCTTAAAACCCCGATCGTGGCGGCATAATCCAATATGGTAGCGAAAAATAAGCCGATGACTAACTGATTGGAATATTTCTTAAGCCACCAGTATATTTCTCCCATTGTAAAGATTCTGCTGAATTTCAGAGCCGCAAAATACAGGATCCTGCGCTTGCTGTAATTAAGCTTATTTGAGACATAGACCACATAGCGCGGATTTTCTATGTTCACTCCTAGCTTATCTAATAACCCCTTAAATGATTTTTTATCTAATGTCTTTGAATCCTCTTTGAGCTCTTCATGATTAGGAAGCAAAACAGGCAGCTTAGCGAAAACATCTTCAAACTTTTCCTGCTTATTTGATACGAATACAATTCTATGAGGATTCTTTCGGAATATCTCGAATCTTATAAATTGTTCCGTTACCCTTCCCGGCTCAGTTTCGGGATCTCTGACAAAAGTTACCACCATTGTCTTTTTAATCCGCGCGACCTCGATTACAGCGCCGGCCCTGAGTTTTTTGGTTTTATTATCAAAATAATGCAGTATAAATGCGCGCCGCTCTTTGGTATCGTTTTTAAGCCGCTGGCCCACATAATCTTTGATGGCCGGGCTCATTTCGATCCTATTAATCGCTGCCTCGTTAGCGCGGGAAATCAAAATAGACGGGCCGTATTTAGGGAACTTAGGCGCTTCATCCCGGCGGCTCTCATCCTGTTCTAAAACAAGCCCGGGGATGTTCTTTTTGTTCCTTACACTCTTATACCCTTTTATGATCTGCGCAACCGCAAAGATACTCAGGACTATCCCGCCCAAAAACATTACCCAGCTAAAGATCGGTTTGATTACCGGGATCCAGTGCGGATTTGTACCGACATCCTCTAAAATACCGGCCATAGCAGGGATAGGCAGGACGAATAATGTCAGGCAAACTATGCCTAAAATAATTACAAACATCGCTGTTGACGAAAAACCACCTGATTTACCGGGCGTTTCTGTTTGGCCGGATTCATCACGCACCTGTTTCAGAAGATCCTTAAGCAGGGAACTGGCGCCGAAACGCATATGGTCGCGGTTACGGATATAATCCCCACCCATAGTTTGTTGGGCGAGTTCCAAATAAGACTTAGCCGCTGAATCGGGGTTTTCCCCGCTTTCCCAGACCTTTATGCCGCCGCTGGCCTTAAAGCCGACTAATCTGCCGGCCTCCTCCTTATACCGTTTTATCTCCTCTAATATTATTTGAGCCGCCTTCAGTGTTGCCCCGCCTTTTGCGTGTTTGCCGGTAGAGGTCTTGATAAAATCTGAGCAAGGTAAAGCGATCTTAGTCGCCCTGCGAATCAAAGCCTTATCCTCTAAAGCGGCTGTCTCAAGAATGGTCTTTATCTTTACAGCGTTACCGTGCTCTTTTCTTATTTTTAAGACAAATTCCTTAAGCTCGGCCTCTGCCTGTTCAAATCTATTTGCCAGTATTGCCGGGTAGTTAATCACTACATCCAGCTCAGTGGCGCCGTTATTGACGGCTAAGCGCGCTTCTTCCAGCGCTTTATCAACTGAGGTGCCGTTTTCTTCTCCTAATCCGGAAGGAAATGCGATGACTGCCGCCCTTTCTAAACCGTTCCTCTCGATACTGTCTTTTAGCCACGCTAATTGGTCAGGGTATACGCAGACCGCGGCAGTACTGTATTCAAATGCATCCTGGGCTAATTTTTCTACTGCCTCCTTAAGCGGAATGCCCTCGCAAGGATCATCCCGGGTAAGAAGGGTCATATCAAGGAGGCTGATCGCTTCCTCAGGGGATACCCTTAGCTTTGGATTGGTGCCTTCCTGTCCGGCAGGCAGGGATGTTTCTTGATTGGGTTCAGGGGCGTCACTTTTGATGCGGGTGGGATCAAAAGTGGAGATTGCTCTGATTAACTGACTAAAGTTGCAAAATACGCCGTTGATCTTCCTGTAATTAAGGAACACTTTTAATGTCTGTAAGGCGCGCGGCTGGTCATATCCTGCGGCCTCGGTTTGAGCGCACATTATTTTGATCAGCTCGACCAACTGGTCGAAATTCTCGATCAAGCCAAAAACTGAGCCCCCATTCATCACTTCGATCAAAGCGGCGATGGCTTCCGGCTGATGCGCCTGCGCCGAAGAGGTTCCGACGACGATCTCTTGAGTGACTCTTTCTATCACCGGGATAAGGTCGTCTTTGCCAGTGATCTGTTTTTCGATTACCCTCTTATAGTTTTGGAATATATCCCGTAATGCGATGATCGCCACGGGCTGGCCGAATTGCGCCCTCTGCGTGAGCTCCCCGATCCTTGTGATTATGGCGAGGCGTTCTTCATCAGTTTTCATAAAGCGGCGCAGGTAATCCAAGATGAGGAATTCAGACATGGCAATAACGGAACCGGACTGTAGACTTCGCGTCCATTGACTCAGATTTGCCAGCGTTGCCAGTATCGGTTCCTCTAATTGGTAATACCTGCCCAGCTCCTGCCTTCTCTTCTCCTGGGTCTCATGGTAAGCCTTGATCAGGAGCTCTTCTTCAGGAGAAAGGTTAAGCCATGAAGGCAACTTTCTGCTGGTGGCCGGGTTATAGACGCATCTGTTCTTCCTGAATATTTTTACCGCCGCCAGATTCTTTCTCACTAATTGCTCGCCCACTAATACCTCTTTTCCGTCCTGCTTTAGATATGCATGGGCGAGCACGCGGCCGTAGATGTCACGGCAGGATTGCTTACCGTCAAACTTAAGTAATACCTTTTTACCTAAGACCAGCTGCCTGTTCAGGGCAGTAGCTTCAGAGGATAGCCAGTCATTTATCTCCGGCGCGTCCATGCCGCTATAGCGCACTTTCCTTCTCCTTCCATCGAAGGTCACTTCAATAGTGTCTCCGTCGATCACCCGCTTGACATCTGCCTCTGTGGTTTTCAAACGGGGAGAGGCAGTCGCATAAATATCTTTTTTCAGAGGCAATACCACGAGCGCTAAATAGGCCTGGATTAATTCTTCGGCTCGGGCAATATCCTCAAACCCATTCCTTATGTTTTCTTGCTCGAAATCGATCAAATCCTGGAGAAATGCTCTTTTGGCGGGGTCATTGGGGTCCTTAAGCTGCAGGATCAGGCCCAAAGGAATGTATATTTTTTTGCCTTGGGCGAGAGTGGCCATAAATCTGGTCTCAGAATCGCTCCAGATGTACGGAGGAGAATTATTGCGGATATCGG
>CAYGZJ010000107.1:0-5029 GCA_964354335.1 uncultured Planctomycetales bacterium
ACGCGCTCTTTCTTGCCGAGGCCTTCACCAGGCCCAAGATGATGAACATGCTTGCTAAAATTGGCTTTTCGCAATCATACACCTACTTTACCTGGAGAAATACAAAGAATGAGCTTGCCGAATATATTAATGACCTGACCAGGACCGCGGCTGCCGAATTTTTAAGGCCAAATTTCTGGCCGAATACTCCTGATATCCTGCACGAGTACCTGCAGAAAGGCGGCAGGCCGGCTTTTATTATACGGCTAATCCTGGCAGGGACAATTTCTTCGAATTATGGGATATACGGCGGCGCCTATATAACCTGTCAGCATGAGCCCTATCCGGGCAAAGAAGAGTATGTAAACAACGAAAAGTACGAATTGAAAAGATGGGATTTAAACGCTCCGGGCAATATTAAGAAAGAAGTCGCCCTTATAAATAAAATCCGGAAGGAAAACCCTGCGCTTCAGGAAACAAACAATATAATCGTCAGGGAAGCCGCTAACCCCAACATACTCTTTTATGTCAAGGCCACCGAGGACCTGTCAAACGTGATTATGACTATTGTAAACGTGGATCCGCATAACAAGCAAGCAGGTATGGTGAGCGTGCCTTTAGGCGAGCTTGGGCTTCCGGCCGATGGCTATTATGAAGTCGAAGATTTGTTAAGTAATAAAACTTTTACATGGAAGGGCGAGTGGAACTATATTGAACTCGATCCTGCCGTTACACCTGCTCATATATTGCGGGTCAAGAGAGCAGGTAAGGAAAAAGTAAAATAGGTATTTTCTGTATCAATCGGGATAGCGTCCCCGGATGTTTGGAATCTGTAGAGAGGGTTTTTATAACCCTCTCTTTTTGTTTGTTATGAATAAAATTTCAGTGGTATAATTAGTCAAAACTTACCCATGGATATCCTATCTCGCAGAGAACCGCTTCTGGCAGCAATGCTCTCATTCTTCGTAACCGGCTTTGGCCAGGTTTACGCAGGCAGGGTTGTGCGCGGGGCATTCCTTTTCTTTTTTCATTTTTTCGTAATCGCGACAGCCATATTTTTTATGTTCAGCCCTTTTGCCGTCGGTATCAATACACTGATAGTCATCGCGCTTGACCCGATATTCGCTATTTTTGTCGGGATAGACGCATACTTTTGCGCGTTGCGCTATAACAAAAAAAAGGGTTTTCTTGCCGAAGGCGGAAGTTCCTTAATTGTGCGTAGAGTGCTGGTTTTTCTTGTGCTGATATTTTTCCTGCTTATCTTTGAGCGCGTGAGGCTCGTTGAGATATTAATAAAACATATAAGAGTTAATTTAGTCCAGTGCCTGACTATCAGGTCAGTGAAATTTGAGCCGGTCTTGTTCAAAGGCGATAAAGTGGTCATTGACAGATTAGCATACAAGAAAACTGAGCCGCGGCGCGGGGAAATATTGGGGTTGTCATGGCCGGGACAAGACAAGGTAAGCTTTGTTAAGGTTGTTTTTGGGCTGCCGGGGGATACAATCACTATCAGAAACAACTCGTTGCTTGTCAATGGCAACGCGGCTGATTTTGCGCGGCAACCTTTGGATTTATCCCGCTGGGTGGTTCAGCGTCCGCCAGAAAATGCCTCGACATTCAAGGTTCCGCAGGGGTATTACTATGTTTTGGGAGACAGCGTCGCTTTAGTGAATGTGTCTCTGACGGATCTAGTTCCCCGGTCGATGATAGCGGGCAGGGTAATTAAGGTCTATTATCCCTTAAAGAGAGCGAGGGTTTTGCGGTGAAAATGCGCATTCCCGCGGGAATCAATCTAAAATCAGTAACAGCCCTGATATTTTTATCGCTTTTTGCGTTTATGCTTGGCAATAACGTTATGGCGCTAACGAACTCTGATGAGGTTTTTTATGTGCAGACCGCCCGCGAAATGCAGCATTTCAGCAGCTGGGCGACTCCGTATTTATTTGACCAGCCGCAGTTTGAAAAACCGCCGCTTTTTTACTGGTTTCTGCGTCTGGCTTATAAAATCCTTGGTTTTTCTCCTTTCGCGGCGAGATTTTTTCCCGCGCTATTCGGCTGTATAGGTGTTTTGGCGGTGTATCTGCTAGGTTTAGTAGGTTTTAAAGAAGAGCGCAAGGCTTTTACCTGCGCCTTGGTGCTTATGTCTTCGTTCCTTTATCTGGGAATGGCCAAGGTCGCACTCACGGATACAATATTTTCGGTATTCGTGCTTCTTTCTCTTGCTGTCTTCTTCTGGGGGTATGTTTATCCGCAGAGAAAAAGCCTTAGCTTAATACTTGCCGGAGTTTTTTCCGGGCTGGCGGTTCTTACTAAGGGCCCTTTGGGGATAATCCTGCCTGCTCTTGTCATTCTTGTTTTTCTTTTTTTAAGAAGAGAGCTTAAATATCTTTGGTGCAGGCAGGTATTGCCCGGTGTTGTGGCATTCGCGGCTATTTCTTTGCCCTGGCACATGATCATGCTGGCCAAATACAAAGAGTGGTTTGTGAATGAATTTTTTTATAATGTTCACATCCGCAGAGTCCTTGAGGCAGAGCATAGGCAACACGATGTATGGTCTTACTATCCAGCTATCTTTTTTTTCGGCATGTTTCCCTGGAGCATTTTTACTATTGCCGGACTTAGGGATTTATTTTGGCCTCAAAAAGACCGCAGCGCCTTTTCGCTGTTTTTGCTGACCTGGATAGCCGTAATCTTCGTTTTCTTCCAGGCGGCGCATTCAAAGCTTGCTTCCTATATACTCCCCATATTTCCGGCAGTCGCTTTGGTGACGGGTGAGTTTATCTGGGGGTTGGTGAATATGCCGGATAAGAGGCGGGTATTCTTGCTATTTTTGTTTTCCAGCCTATTTTTCCTCGGGCTTGTCTATTTTTTCTGCGTCCTGGTTGCTCTTTCGTTAAATTATTTTTTATCGAGGCAGGTGTTTATTGGGCTTATTGCCGTTGCCTTTATCATAGTCCTGGCGCAAATTGTGATTTGCATCGTGCGCGACGCCCGCCTGAAAGCGGCCTCTGCCTTGGCCTGCGGCTCTATATTTCTTGTTTCACTGATGATCTTCTTCGCCAACGATATTGACCCTATTTATGCTTTTTCCAGGCAAGGATGCGATTATCTGATGCGCAATTATAATGTCGGAGGAACTATCCTTTCCTCGGATAAACTTGTGCGCGATGTCAGGTTTAATACGGGCAAACAGGTGGCGATGCTATCCCCGGATAAGGATGAGTTTTGGAGCCAGCATCCCGTAACGATACTTAATTCTGATAATCAGATACGCAGTTTTGTCGCGAAGAATTCGCCCCTTTATTGCATCCTTACAAAAGGTGATTTTAGGATGCTATCGAAGAAAATGCTACCCGGGTTAAAGATCAGCGTACTAAAGGATTTCCGGCATTATTATGCGGTGCGCCTGGAGATGAGCGGGCCCTAAAAAGTTTATTATTCCTTAAAGGTGCAGGGCTACCCTTTGGGATTAGTCCCCTCCTTAAAAGGCGTAGAAGGGACTATCCCTTTGGGATTAGTCCCCTCCTTAAAGGTGTAGGAGGGACTACCCCCCTGGGTTAGCCCCTTCCTTAATAGGTGTAGGAAGGGCTATCCCTTTGGGATTAGACCGGAAATGAATGCTTGCGGAATTATAATTGGGAGCCTTGGCCTAGCATTGATGGAGCATGACTAAGGGGCTCCACGTATAAAAAGTGGTTTTTTCAGAAAAATATGGTATACTTAATGAAAATACCTAAAAGTAGGATTTTAACATGTTACTACCCATACGGATAAGCGCAAAATCTTTTATTTTGGCCCTGGCTTTGCTTGTGCCTTTTTATTCTTTTTGTCAGGCGCAGGAAACAAAGAAAAACCCCACCCTAGAGAAGGCGATCGGCCAGTTCAAGCACGAAAACTACGATGAAGCTTTAATTACCCTCCAGCAGGCGCGTAAAGAAGACCCCAAATCCACAATCGTCGCTTATTATTTGGGCCTTACCTATAAAAAACTCCAGCGATACTCCGAAGCAGTTCCTTTTTTACGCGACGCGGTGACCTTTGAGCCGAAAATCAAGGGAGCGTTGATGGAGCTCATTGACTCACTTTATCAGCTTAATGAGCTTGAAGAGGCGCATAAGTGGATCGCCGAAGCTGAAAATGAGCAGGTCCGGCCTGCCCAGACAGCGTTTCTAAAGGGATTGGTGCTGGTTAAGCAGGATAAGATAGATGAGGCGGTGGCTGCGTTTAATACGGCTAAATCGCTTGAACCCTCTATGGCGCAGGGATGCGACTATCAGATCGGCATCGCGTATCTGAAGACCAAAAAATACAATGAGGCAAAAAATATATTCAAGGGCATTGTCACGGTCAGCCCCACTGCTAGTATATCCGTACTTGCCAGGCAATATGTAACCGCGCTTGAGCGAAGGGAAGAGGTGACAAAGCCGTTTCATCTAAACGCCGGCTTGGCCTGGCAATATGATGATAATGTCACTATTAAGCCAGATGATGCTTCGATTACGAGTAGCATTTCCGGCAAGAGCGACTCCCGCCAGGTCTATACAATGACTGCGGATTACAACCATACCTTTAGCGATTTATTCAGCGTGCGCGCTCTCTATGGATTATATTTCGCGGACCAGAATCATCTGAATTTCTATGACATGTTCTCCAACAACCTTATTGTCCAGCCCACATTCACCTTTAAGAATTCTTTTTTAAGCTTTCCCATGGGCTACAATCACGTCATAGTTGATTACCGTTCTTATTTATCCAGTCCATCCATAAGCAGCGTATATAATTTTATGGTCGGCTCCGAGAATATGGGCCAGGCTTCTTTCGCGTATCAGAATAAAAATTATTTCTGGGCGCCCAGCACTGACGAAGAAGGCCGCAACGGTTACAGCTACGGTCCGGGTTTTGCATGGTATCGCTTTTTTGCCCAGAACAAAGGTTTTATAAATGCCCGCTATGGCCTTAATCAGGAAAATACCGTAGGTAATAACTGGACTTATATGGGGAACCGATTTACACTCATGGCACTTATTCCGGTTTTAGAGAAACTCAATCT
>CAYGZJ010000108.1:0-5021 GCA_964354335.1 uncultured Planctomycetales bacterium
CAGGCGCGGGTCAGCGTTAAGCTTGTTTCCGAGATTGGGGTGGGTACGGTTGCGGCAGGAGTGGCCAAGGGCCACGCTGACATGATCCTTATTTCCGGTGGAGACGGGGGCACGGGAGCCTCTCCTTTAAGTTCAATAAAATACGCCGGGCTTCCCTGGGAGCTGGGCCTTTCCGAGACGCATCAGACGCTTTTGCTTAATAACCTGCGTTCCAGGGTCCGCCTGCAGACTGACGGACAGTTACGTACCGGACGCGATGTGGCGATAGCGGCAATGCTGGGAGCCGAAGAATATGGTTTTTGCTCGGCAGTTCTGGTAGTAATGGGTTGCGTTATGTTAAGGCACTGCCATCTGAATAACTGTTCGGTCGGTGTAGCTACGCAGGATGATTGTTTACAGAAAAGATTTAGAGGCAGGCCGGAGCATATAGTAAATTATTTTCGCTTCGTCGCCGGAGAGCTTCGCGAGATTATGGCGCTGCTTGGCTTAAGGACCATAGATGAGATGATAGGAAGGACAGATCTTCTTGAGATAGATAATACTATTGTTCCGGCCAAGGCAAAGGGTATAGATTATTCCCGCATCCTCTATAAACCTGAGCTTCCCGGGGATGTAGGCAGATACTGCAAGACCAGACAGGATAGCGGTTTGGATGCGGTACTGGATAAAGAGCTTATCGAGATGTGCCGGGAAGGCCTTGAGAAGAACAAGCCGGTGAGTCTCTCAAGTAAAATCAATAATACCAACAGGGCCACCGGAGCTATGTTAAGCGGAGAGGTGTGCAGGAGATGCGGGGATAACGTTCTTCTGGAAGATACTATTACCTGTAAGTTCACAGGTATTGCCGGACAGAGTTTTGGCGCGTTTCTGGCCAAGGGTATTACCTTTGAGCTGGAGGGGATGGCTAATGATTATGTAGGTAAAGGGATATCAGGAGGAAAGATCATAATATATCCCGACAAAAGATCCGAGTATAAATCCAATGAGAATATACTTATCGGCAACACTACATTCTACGGGGCGATATCCGGTGAGGCATATATAAACGGTATCGCCGGAGAAAGGTTTTGTATAAGAAACTCTGGCCTCTATGCTGTTGTGGAGGGAGTGGGAGACCATGGGTGTGAATATATGACCGGAGGAAGGGTGGTGGTATTGGGTAAGACCGGAAGGAATTTCGCCGCCGGCATGTCAGGCGGGATAGCTTATGTTTACGATGAAGACAAGACTTTCAGGGACAGGTGCAATATGGACATGGCCGAACTGGAAAAGATCAGGGAAACAGATTTAGATACAATTTATAACTTGTTGCATAATCATTTTAAATACACCAAAAGCAGCACGGCAAAAAAGATCATCGATAATCTTTCCGAAGAGCTCAAGAATTTTGTCAGGGTCATACCGATAGAGTACAAAATTATTCTTGAGGGAGTCAAGTTAGAGGAAAAGCTGGATTTAGCGGAGGCTTCCGATGGGTGATCCGAGAGGATTTTTAAAGTTAGGAAGAATTAACAGTCCTTACCGGCAGGTATGCGAGCGCATCCAGGATTTCGCCGAGGTTTCCAAAGCGCGACCTGAGAAGCAGGCGCAGGAACAGGCTTCGCGCTGCATGGACTGTTCTACGCCATTTTGCCATTCGGGCTGCCCGATAGGAAACTATATTCCGGAGTGGAACGACTATATGTTCCGCGGAAACTGGAAGGAAGCCATAGCCTTGCTAGAGGCCACTAATAACCTTCCTGAAATAACCGGAAGGATCTGTCCGTCATTGTGCGAGTATGCCTGCGTATTGGGGCTAAACGATGACGCGGTGACCATCCGCGAGAATGAGTTGTCGCTTATAGAATACGGATTCAAAAACGGGGCGATTAAACCAGGTACTATTGCGCATAAGACAGGTAAAAAAGTAGCGATTATCGGTTCAGGGCCGGCAGGTTTATCTTGCGCAGCGCAGCTAAACCGGGCAGGGCATAATGTTATTGTGTTTGAGCGGGATGAACTTCTTGGCGGGATATTACGCTACGGTATCCCGGATTTTAAGCTTGCGAAACATCTTATAGACCGGCGGATCGACATTTGGAAAGAAGAGGGAGTTAAATTCAGAACCGGCGTAGATGTCGGTAAGGATTATCCGGTGAATAAAATTTTGAGTGACTTTGACGCGGCTTGTCTGGCAGGCGGTTCCCGGGTCCCCCGGGATCTTGAAATCCATGGTAGGGAATTAAGGGGCATATATTTTGCCATGGATTATCTGATGCAATCAAACCGTCGCCTGGCTAAAGAAATAATCCCCAAAGATGAAATTATTGATGCCAAGGGAAAGAAAGTGGTGGTCATCGGAGGAGGGGATACAGGGGCCGATTGCGTAGGCACAGCCCATCGTCAAGGTGCTTCGTGCGTAGTGCAAATCGAATTGATGCCCAGGCCTGATGAATGCAGGACCAGCGTCTACCCCTGGCCGAAATATCCCTTACTTCTTAAGACATCCTCCAGCCATGAAGAAGGTGGAGAGCGCCACTGGGCAGTATTGACAAAGAGTTTTATCGGGGAACACAGATGTGTAAAGAAGCTTTCTTGCGTAAAAGTGGATTTCGCTCAGGTGGATTCTAAGGCCTGTCCTGTTATGAAAGAGGTCCCGGGAAGCGAGTTTGAAATCGAGGCAGATTTGGTGATTCTAGCCTTGGGTTTTTTGCATCCTGAGCATACGGGGTTACTTGCTGACCTGAAAGTCAAGTTTGACGAGCGGGGCAATGTGTTAACTGACGCTAATTATATGACCTCAGTTGAGAAGGTATTTTCCGCGGGAGATATGCGGTGCGGTCAATCATTGGTAGTCTGGGCAATTTCAGAAGGAAGACGGGCGGCTTTTTTTATGGACAAATACCTGATGGGCGAAAGCAATCTGGCGATTATGTAGGGGGACAATATGATAAGCACAGGGATAAAAGGTTTGGACAATGTGATTACTGGCCTTCGGGCCGGAGATAATGTGGTCTGGCAGATAGACGATATAGAGGATTATATCGACTTGGTAAAGCCATTTGTGCGCCAGGCCCTGGAGGAAAAAAAGAAAGTAATTTATATCAGGTTTGCTTCGCACAAAGAGCTGCTTAAGCCCTCAAAAGAGATAAGGCGGTATGAGTTGAATGCCTATGCCGGTTTCGAGTCTTTCACCACAAAGGTGAATAATATCATCACTCAGGAGGGCGTTGGCGCGTACTATGTTTTTGATTGCCTATCAGAGCTTCTTCTGGCTTGGGCCACTGACCTGATGATCGGAAACTTTTTTATGGTGACCTGCCCGTATCTTTATGAGCTTAAGACCCTGACCTATTTCTCGATATTGCGCAATAACCACTCCTTTAAATCCATAGCCCGTATCCGTGAGACTACCCAGCTGCTTATGGATGTGTATCACTGCGAGGGCAATTGTTTTATCCATCCTCTAAAGGTCTGGAACCGTTATTCTCCCACGATGTTCCTTCCCCACCAGAAAGAAGGCGATAAGTTTATCCCTATCTCCGACAGCATGAATGTCACAAATATCCTTTCTTATATCCGGGAAAAAGGTACGGAGAGCGCAAAGAGGAATCTGGACCATTGGGACAGGTTGTTTCTTGAGGCAGAGGAGCTGATCAATGATAAGGCCACAGAGGAGCGTAAGAAAGAGATGGTTAAGAGGCTCTGTAGTATTATGATTACAAAGAATAAAAAGATACTCTCCCTGGCTATAAATAATTTTTCTCTCGAGGAGATCATTGATATAAAATCCAGGCTGATAGGCACCGGATTTATCGGCGGCAAATCCGTAGGGATGCTTTTGGCCAGGAAAATACTTTCTAAAGCCAAGCAGCTTGACTGGCATAATCTTTCTGAGCCGCATGATTCATTCTACATAGGTTCAGATATATTCTATTCGTATATCGTTGAGAACCGCTGGTGGAAATTACATATACAGCAGAAGACCGATGAGGGGTATTTTAATATCGCGAAAGTCATGAAAGAAAAAATGCTCTACGGGGTCTTTCCGGAAGAGATCATGGAGCATTTCCAGCAGATCATAGAGTATTTCGGTTCATCTCCTATTATCGTACGTTCAAGCTCGTTACTGGAGGATGATTTCGGAAACGCATTTGCCGGTAAATATGAAAGCATATTTCTGGCGAATCAGGGCAGTCCTGAACAAAGGTATATCCAGTTCGCTGAGGCCGTAAGAAAGGTCTATACCAGCACTATGAATGAAGACGCGCTTACTTACAGGAAGCAAAGAGGCCTGGATAAGTTGGATGAGCAAATGGCGCTTTTGGTGCAGCGGGTTTCCGGGGCCTACCACAAACAGTATTTTTTCCCTGACCTTGCGGGAGTGGGGGTTTCTTATAATACCTATGTATGGAATAAAGATATAAATCCAGAGGCGGGGATGCTCAGGATAGTATTCGGCCTGGGCACCAGGGCAGTCAACCGCGTAGAAGGAGATTATCCCAGGATGGTAGCACTGGATGATCCTTTGCGCAGGCCCTATGCTGAGAAAGACGATCTGAGGAAATATTCGCAGCATGAGGTCGATCTCATAGACACCAAGGCCAATGAGCTTAAGACTGTTCCCTTTGAAAAAGTTTTAAGCGAAAAAGCCTATACCGACATAAGCCGCGTAGCAGTCAAAGACTATGAGTCGATGAAGATGATGGCGGAAAGGGCGGGAAAAGACAAGGAGTATTGGATCCTGACGCTGGACAATCTGTTTAAGGATGATGTTTTGGCTGGTTCCCTTAAGAAGATCCTGAAATCTCTTGAGAAAAGCTATGATTATCCTGTCGAGATAGAATTCACCGTAAACTTTACAAAGGATAATACCTTCAAAATAAACCTACTGCAATGCCGGCCTCTGCAGACGCGGGGCTTAGGTCAAAAGGTCGATCTGCCGGAGCGCGTAAACAAAAAAGATATACTTTTTGAATCGCAGGGATATTTTTTAGGCGGCAATATTTCGCAGAAGATCGCTTGGATTATATATGTTGATC
>CAYGZJ010000109.1:0-4972 GCA_964354335.1 uncultured Planctomycetales bacterium
AATTTACTTACCGGCTTGACATTGCTGGGCAGATGCGGACAGGCGACCTGGGGTTCAAGCTTTGAGATATCCCACTCGTAGACTCGATCATAGACCGCGTCTTTATCAGAGGTATAAAAATTCCATTTTTTCTTAAAAGGCGCGATGAATTTCCGGGTGATCGCATCCGGCTCAATGATCCCTGCTCTGCCCCCTGCCTCGATAGCCATATTAGACATAGCAAGCCTATCATCCATACCGAGTTTACGGATAACCGGACCGCCGAATTCCATCGCCTTGTACAACGCGCCATCAACACCGATATTGCCGATTGTATAGAGGATCAGGTCTTTTCCCCCCACCCATTTTTTAAGCTTGCCGCTATAAATGAACTTGATGGTGGGCGGAACTTTCAGCCAGCATTTTCCATCGACAAAAGAACGCGCTAAATCAGTAGAGCCGATGCCGGTAGAATAACAACCCAGGGCGCCATAGGTACAGGTATGCGAATCCGCTCCGATAACCAAATATCCCGGGCCGACCAGGCCTTTCTCCGGAAGCAGGGCATGTTCTATGCCCATACAGCCGACTTCAAAGTAATTGGGGATCTTCTCTTCCTGGGCAAAACGGGCAAGGATTTTGCACTGATTGGCGCTGCGCTGGTCTTTGGCCGGAGCAAAGTGATCCGGCACCAGGACGATTTTGTTGCGGTTAAAAACCCTACTGAATCCCGCCTTCCTGAACTCCTCTATAGCGATCGGCGCGGTGATATCATTGCCAAGCGCCAGATCCACATTAGCCTCGATAAACTCTCCGGGCTTTACCTCTTTTTTTCCGGAATGCGCTGCTAAGATCTTTTCTGCGATTGTCTGACTCATATGGAGTTTAACGTTTAGCGGATTAGCCGGTAAACTTTTTTACGACAAGACTGGCGTTATGGCCGCCAAACCCGAGGGAATTGGACATGCAGACTTTGACTTCGGTTTTGCGGGCGATGTTAGGAACATAATCAAGGTCACAGTCAGGATCGGGGTGCTCATAATTCGTGGTGGGAGGAATAACGCTATCTTTTATCGCCAGACAGCAGGCGACAAATTCCACGCCTCCGGCAGCACCCAACATGTGCCCGGTCATTGATTTGATCGAAGAGATCATCACTTTCTTGGCATAATCGCCGAATGTTCTTTTTATGGAGATGGTTTCGATCTTATCGTTTAGTTTAGTAGAGGTACCATGGGCGTTGATATAGCTGATGTCTTGAGGATTTAGCCCAGCATCTTTTAAGGCCATGGCCATTGCCCGCGAAGCGCCGTCTCCTTCCGGATCAGGAGCGGTAATGTGATATGCGTCGCAGGACATACCGTAGCCGACAATCTCAGCAATAATCTGGGCATTTCTCTTTTTGGCATGCTCAAGCGTTTCCATGACCACCAATCCGCATCCTTCGGCCATGATAAAACCGTCGCGGTCTCTGTCAAAAGGACGGCTAGCATGCTGAGGATCGTTATTGCGCGTAGAGAGCGCCTTAAGGGCGCAGAAACCTCCGACAGCAGTAGCTACTATACAGCTTTCAGTACCTCCGGCGACCATCACATCCGCATCACCGCGTTCCAGGATCTTAAAAGCGTCCCCGATGGCATGCGAACCGGAAGCGCAGGCAGTGGCAACGCAGGAATTAGGCCCTTTAAGGCCCAGGATAATACCCACCTGACCGCTTGCCTCATTGACAATAAGCATAGGAATAAGAAAAGGTGACAGGCGCGAAGGCCCCTTTTCCAGATAGATCTTATGTTCATTCTGTATGGTATTTAAGCTGCCGATCCCTGAACCGACAATGGCGCCGATTCTTGTGAGGTCTTCCTTGGCCAGATCCAAGCCCGAGGAGGCAATCGCCTGCTTAGCGCTGGCAACGGCATACTGCGCAAATTTGTCCATGCGCTTTATGTCCTTAAAGGACATGCCAAAAGAAGCCGGATCAAATCCTTTTACTTCTGCGGCGATCTGGGAATCGAATTCAGCCGGATCAAAAGAGGTAGTCCTTGCAACACCACCCTTACCCTCTTTCAGCGACTTCCAAAAGGTAGGGATATCATTACCGATAGGAGTGATAACACCTAATCCTGTAATAACTACTCTGTGTTGTTCTTTCATGCGTTATTTTGCTTATTAAAAGTTACCCCGCCAAGTAAAATGGCGGGGCAACAGACATAATCGTAACTATTTACTGCTCTTATTTGCTGCTTGACTTTTCTTCGATGTACTTGACGGCGTCACCAACGGTAGCGATCTTCTCCGCGTCCTCATCGGGAATCTCGACACCAAATTCTTCCTCTAACGCCATAACAAGCTCAACGGTATCCAAGGAATCTGCACCCAGATCATCGACAAACGACGCTTCAGGAGTGACTTCCTCAGGTTTTACGCCCAGCTGTTCTGCGATTATTGATTTTACCTTATCTTGAACTGCCATTCGTTCCTCCTTAATTTACCCGCTATTACGGGTCGGTAAATTACCCCACAGGGGTAGCCCTTCCTACACCTTTTTAGGAAGGGGCTTATCCCGAAGCCTGCTCCAAAATTACAAGGTCCCCGAAGGGGATTGAAAGAATTTTGGAGCGATTAGGCGAGGGATCCTTACGCCATGACCATTCCGCCATCAACAACAATCGTCTGGCCTGTGATATAGCTTGCGTCCTCTGAAGCCAAGAATAAACATACGGCTGCGACATCATCGGGTGTGCCAAACTTGGCTAACGGGATCGCCCCCTTCATCTTTTCTTTTAAATCTTCGGGGAGCTTTGCCGTCATCTCGGTCTGGATAAACCCGGGAGCGACTGCGTTGACGTTGATATTACGCGACGCCAGCTCTTTTGCCGCTGTTTTTGTAAGAGCGATCAATCCTGCCTTAGAGGCAGAGTAATTTGCCTGCCCTGGATTTCCGATAATCCCGATAATCGAAGCGATATTGACGATTTTGCCGCTTCTCTGCTTGATCATCGGCCGGGACACAGCCTTAAGACAGTTAAATGAACCTTTGAGATTGACATTTAACACCGCGTCCCACTCTGCCTGGTTCATGCGAAGGAGGAGATTATCCTTGGTAATCCCAGCATTGTTAACTAGTATATCCACCTTTGTAAATTTGTCAAGAATTTTATTTACCGCTTCTTCGACCTTTGCGTAGTCGGTGACATCCACGGTAAGGGCAAGCGCTTTGCCTCCTAACCCCTCGATCTCTTTGGCGGTTTTCTCGGCCTCTTCCAGGTTTACGTCAGCCACCACCACATCCGCTCCGGCCCTGGCAAAAGCAAGGGCGATGGATTTTCCGATACCCCGCGCCGCTCCGGTTATAAGCGCTACTTTATCTTTAAGCTCCATCTTCTCCTCCGCAATCTTCTCCCTGCATGCTAACTACTATATACTATCTACTGCCTTTAAGATGTCATCCTTCTTCTCTATGCTTATCACCTGCGCGGCCGGATCTATGCGCCGCATAAGGCCTTTTAAGACTTTTCCCGGCCCGAATTCATAAAATTTAGTCACACCTTCCGAAAGCAGAAAACGCATGGAATCTTCCCATCGCACAGATGAGCGTATCTGGTAAACCAGGTTCTCAAATATCTGGCCTGCCCTGTACTCAGGTGCGGCGGTGTAATTGCTGACAACAGGGATCTCCGGGTTAGAGATCAGTGCCCCCTCCAGGGCTAACTTCAATTCGCTGGAGGCCTCAAACATGAGCGTAGAATGAAACCCGCCGCTTACCTCAAGCGGAATGACCCGCTTGGCGCCTGCCTGCGCGCAAAACTCCATCGCCTTTTCCACTGCCTCTGCCTTACCGGTAATCACGGTCTGGCCGGGGCAATTTAAATTAGCGATCTCGGCGTTACAAGATAAACAAATCTCTTTGATTTTATCGACCGGCAAATCTATGACCGCGGCCATCTTCCCGGGGTATTTTCTGGCCGCATCATCCATAATCTGGCCTCTTTTTTTGATCAGGCGCAGGCCTTGCTCAAGGCTGAAGGTTCCCGCGGCGATCAATGCCGAATACTCTCCCAGGCTTAATCCAGCCAGATACAGCGGCTTTATAGCCGGAAGCTTTGCCCTGAAAGCCTCAAGTGCTGCGACGCTGACAGTGACAATCGCCGGCTGGGAAACATTGGTGATTTTAAGCAGGTCTTCCGGGCCCTCAAAACAGCGTGTTTTTATTTCAAACCCGAGTATATCTTGCGCATTATCAAAGATCTGCTTACTTTCAGGGAAGGCTTCATAAAGATCCTTGCCCATTCCTACATATTGAGAACCCTGTCCGGCAAATAGGAAAGCTACCTTACTCACATTCCTCCCAATTTCTAGAACCTTGCCTTAGAACTACAGAACAAAAGAACTTTAGAACTTTAGAACTTTAGAACTTTAGAACTAAAAAGACCACTCAATCAGGCTCGCTCCCCACACAAGGCCGGCGCCAAAAGCATCCAACAAAATAATGTCTCCTTTTTTAACTTTTCCCTCCTTGACTGCCTCGACCATGGCAGTGACAGTAGAGGCAGAAGACATATTCCCGTATCTGGAGATATTCATATAAATTTTGTCTTGGCTTAAGCCGATTTTTTTGGCCACTGCCATGATGATCCTGGTATTGGCCTGATGAGGAATGATCAATTTTATATCGGAAAGTTCTAAGCTGGCCTGGCGCAAAACGATCTCCGCTGCCTCAGCCATCATCCTTACCGCGATCTTAAAAAGTTCGTTGCCCTGCATCTTGATATAATGCAGGCGATCGTCCACAGTCTGATGCGAAGCAGGAACCCGGGAGCCGCCTGCGGAAAGGTTCAACAGTCCCAAATTTGATCCGTCAGAACCCAGATACGTAGAAATGATTCCGCCGCTTTTTACCTCGCTCAACACCGCGGCACCAGCGCCATCTCCGAACAAAACACAAGTGCCTCTATCCTGCCAATCAGTGACCCGCGAAAGCGTCTCCGCTCCGATA
>CAYGZJ010000110.1:0-4948 GCA_964354335.1 uncultured Planctomycetales bacterium
CATAACCAGGATTCCTCCGAAACCTGGACAGTGCAGGACACAGAATCAAACTGGTCTAACGGCAGTTATTATTTTGATATAAAGGTCAAAGACAATAAAAACATGAATGAAGAATGGTTCGGAATAGTGGCGCTTTCCCCGGATATCGAGAGCGGATTAAATAAGCGCAAACCCCGGAAGGCGTATTATGTAGTGCGCGAGTTCTGGAAGAACCCCTCCCTCGGAGAGAAAAAGAAAAGCAAGTAAAATGAAAAAAATAATCCTTTCTATAGTGCTTGCGGCCGGAAGTATCTTTGTTATCAACAACTTTACTTTTGCCCAGGACCAGGAATGCCTGGTTGAGCTTAAAAAACTGGTAAGCGATACCGTGGCGGATTCCGGTTTCAAGCCGCCGTTTTCTGAATTGCGCAATCTCTGTTCTGAATGCGGCAAATTTAAGGAGCTGGTCGATTTCCTGCAGTGGCTTGCTTCCGAAAAAAAGATCTCTGAGGCGCGCTCGAAGTATTGCATTGCCCTTACCCGTTACTACCACCTTAAGTGCCTTGAAGAAAAGCAGGGCTGGGATGAATATTTCAATCAGGGTAATGCCTACCGCGAGGATTTAGTTTCAAAATCTAATGATGCGATAAGCCTGACTAAGCCTAAAGACGCCATTAATATCTACGCGCGCCTGCTGCAGTGGCAGTTTTATCGTGACCAGCAGGAAGCGGATTCCGATACCGCGCTGGATGAGCTGATGAATGCATGCTCTGTTTACTCCAAAGAGTCAAAAGACCAGGCTCTCATAAAGGAAGTTGCCGACCAGTTATCGTTAAGCGATGAAAAGTCAAAGTCGCGCGAATTATATAAGCTTTATGCTTTGAGTATCGCTAATAGCGATGTTAATAAAGAGCAGCTGCTGGGTGTAGCCGAAGGTTTTTATAAAGAGGCCAACCTGGAGTTGAGCGAAACGTTATACGATGTGTATATTGACCGGATCATTAAGTCTGCCGATAAAGAAAAGGCAGCCGAGGAATTGGCAAAGATCGTAAAGATATTCGCTTATCAGGACAGCGGTACCAGCGATCCGTTCTACGCCGAGAAAGTTTTTAAGAAAATAGAAGAGCTTGGTGGTAAAGAAGTTTTTAGTGAGGCGCTTATGTATTTGCGCGCCTTCAATTTAGAGAAATCTAAAGAGTTTCAAGGGGCGCGCGATGCGTACCTCGCATTGATTCAGCGTTTTCCTGCCAGCGCCCATATCAACGAGGCGCTCTTTAAGGCGGGGGTCATCAGTACCTATATATTGCGTACGGCAGAAGAAGGCAAAAAATATTTTACGCAATTGACGCAAATTGAAAAAATTGACCCGCATATCATCAGCGCATTTTATCAGCTCGGACTCTTGAGTCAGTGGGCAGGCGCAACGGATCCGGCAAAAGAATTATACGCAAAGCTTATTGAAAAAGCCGGCAGTGCTTATCAGGAGACAGTTAATCTTGCCCGGGAACGTTTACAGGAAATCGAACAGGGTAAATCCCTGGAATATAATCTTAAGAATTTTCTGGACACTTCTTTAAAATCAGAATACGCGAATCTGCAATTCGGAAAATCAGCTCTTAGTGGCTCTGCGCATATTGGCGCGCCCAAGCAGGAGGTAAAAGTGCGATCCGCTGCCCAGAATGATGGAGGCGGATGCATGCAGATCGCTGTGCAGTATCTTTGGTCAGGAGATCTTGGCTCAACAAAGCCTTCTATCGAAGTTCCGTCATTTGTTACCGTTTATCAGGACCCCGGGACTAAGGTTATCGGGCTGGTGGTGGTCTCTCCAAACGGGATTATTGACCGGGATATGGACTTGGTCGATATCCGCTAGCCTGTTTTATAGCTCTTTTCTATGAATGAATGCTGCTAAGTGGGTATTTTCGCTTCGGATAAGCTTTTGTCTAGGATTCTTATCTATCCCGTTAAAAATCCTTGACTTATACACTATTTAGTAGTATAAATATACTGCTACCACAACCTATGCTCATTATGCTTAGTACCGCTGTGCCACGGAGAAAGGCTTAATTTAAGCCGAATGCACGAGATTGATTTACAAAGAGAGGAATTCAGCGAGAAAGAAAAGCGTAGTATTGATATCCTAGAGATTCTACGCCGGCATGGCCCGATCAGCAGGCCTGATATTTCCAAGGAGATGGGGATCAATGTAGTGACCATCTCCAATTATGTCGACGAGTTTATTAAGCGAAACGTGGTCTTTGAAAAAGAGCTGGATGTCTCTGAGGGTGGAAGAAGGCCTGTCCTTTTGGATTTAAATCCGCGCGCCGGATTTGTCATAGGCGTAGGTTTAAACCTTATGAATATGGTCGGCCTGTTGGTGGACCTAAAGGGGAACATCGTCACCAAGACGCAGCTGGCGCGGCCTAACACAGACGTCAGAGGAATTTCCGAATGCCTGCTTGAGATCGTGCGGGAAATTCTGCGCCGCTCAAAAGACAGTACGGCAAATATTTTAGGTATCGGCGTAGGCATTGCCGGGCTGATCAATAAAGAAAACGGCTCCATCCACTGGCCGCAGAAAATGGGAAATTATTATACCTATACTTCGGTGGATCTGCCGCTGCGCGAACTCATGGAAAAAGAATTTAATCTGCCCGCGCTCATTGAAAATGATGCCACCAGCGCCTGTTTTGGCGAACATTGGCTTTATCTGGAAAGCGGCCTTAAGAATGTGATTTATATGTTCTCCGGAGTCGGCTGCGGGATCATGATCAACGGCGAGGTTTACCGTGGCGCACAGGGCTACGCCGGAGAATTATCGATCTATAATTATAAAGAAGAAAATCCTTTCTCCTGTACAGCCGCAAGTCCGTGTTTCCTTAAACGCTGGGAGATAGATCTGGGGATCGTTGAGGCGGTGAAGGCGAAATTAGCGAGTGATAAAGAAAAGGCGGAGCAGTTTTTTAGTGCTACCGGCACAACAGCGGATACTGTTGATTTGAAAAGCATCTTTACTGCCGCCCGGATCAAGGATCCGATAGCAGCCAGCGCTCTGGAAGAAGCTGCGCGAAGGCTGGGGATAAAGATAGCTTATCAGGTAAATATGCTTAACCCGCAGGTAGTCGTGATCGGCGGAGGATTCGAAGAGGCAGGAGAGGAATTTTTGAAAGAAGTGAGTTCTACGGTCAAGGCGTGGGCGTTTCGGGAAGCCACGGATAATTTGAAAATTATTTATTCCCAATTGCGCGAGAATGCAGTTGCCCTGGGCGCAGCGAGCCTGGTCATGCAGCGAGCATTCGGACGCCTATGGTAGAAGGGAGGAGCATGGAAAAATTTCTAAAGTTAGGTTTAGCTCTGTCGGTAGGTTTAGTGTTAGTGTTTTTATCTCTTTTTATTATGACTTCCAATGCCAAGAATGTTGTTACCCAGGAGCGCGATGAGCTGCAGAAGATCAATTCCAAGCTTGAGGGTAAAGTCGGGCAGCTGGAAAACGGCTTGCGCGAATCCGAAAGCAAGATCAGCTTGTTAAATGGAGAGCTGGAAAGGGTAAGCCTTGAGAGGCAGGATCTGCAGGCAAAGTATGAAATGGTCAACCGCGCACGCGAAGAGTTGGTTGCTAAGGTAAATGAGTTAAGGGAGAAACGCGCCGCTGCCAAGTCGGAACCTACTCAAACTTCCGCGTCGCTTACGGCAGAGGGTATGCCGCAGGCCTCCGATGCTTATTGGGCAGGTATTTTACAGGCAAAGACAGATCTTGAGATGCAATTGGCTACGGTTCGCACGGAGCTTAAGTCTTTGCAGATAGCCAATGAAGGATTGCAGCGCGAAAAGAACAATCTGGAGCTTGAAATAAAGAACATCACCCATGATAAGAATGAGGCCAAGCGCCAGATGGAATACAACCAGAAGGTCATGGACCGTATCTCTCAAGAGTTAGTGACTGAGCGCAATGATAAAATAAAGATCACTGATACGTTTAAGGTCATAAAGAGCGAGAATGCTGTACTTACCCGTCAGGTGGAATCTTTAAGTACGCGCAAGGTTGAGCTTGAGAAGAAGCTGCAGGAATTACGGGAAAGCAAAACCGTAGTTGAAAAGAAGTTTGATGAGATGGCAGTGATGCTCACTGGTAACATCCAGCAGGTCAATGAGCTCAAAGATCAGCTGGAATCAGTCAAGACCGGTAGGCCGCTTCCTCCTCCTTTAATGAAGCAGAATAAAGATTCCTCAGTGCAGCTTCCCGCTATTGTGGTCAGGCCGCAGGTAGGAAAGGTTTCGGGAAACTCATATTTAGGTAAGGTCGTTGGATTAAGCAAAGAGAATAATTTTGTTATCGTTGACTTGGGCCAGGAATCAGGGGCCAGGGTCGGCGATCTCCTCCAGGTGTATAGCAACGGTGAGCGGACAGGTGAGCTTGAGGTTATCCGGGTCAGCAAGAACGTTTCCGCCTGCGATATAAAGAAAGAAACCAATCCCATAAAGATCGGCGATTTGGTAAAATAGATTTTTTTTCATGACACGCACCAAGAAGGAAAAGGGACCATCCCAACCAGTTTCTATTGAGGATGTCGCGAAGCTCGCCGGGGTTTCCATAACTACCGTCTCGCGCGTCATCAATAAGATCAACTCAGTCAAAGAAAAGAATAAGACACAGGTGCTGGAGGCTGTTAAGCAGCTTAAATTCCAGCCTTCCGTGTTTGCGCAGCGGCTTGCAACCGGCAAAAGCAATGTTGTCGCCCTCGTCGTCCCACGCTATGAGGGCGTTTTTTATTCTTTCTATGTGCTGGAATTGATCCGCGGTATCGGTACGCTCTGTGACGCGCTAAAGCTTGATCTTTTGCTGCATTTGACTGATGCCCGCAGCTCTTTGAACCTGAAAGGCGTGGGAGGCATTATTTTTGCCGATGTCATCGGAAACCAACGCCAGTTGGAAGATTGTATGGCAAGCGGTATACCTTGCGTCGTTATC
>CAYGZJ010000111.1:0-4935 GCA_964354335.1 uncultured Planctomycetales bacterium
CTTCTGGTTTGATGCAGGAAGCATCAGATCCTTCTGGTTCGATGCAGAAAGCATCTCTTCCGCCTTTGGCGTCCATCTTACGGTTGTGTCCTTTGGACACAACAGCGAAGCTGGTTCCGCATCAATCTTCAGATCATTGGGAAATTCGGCGATTTTATCAAAGATATAATCCCTAACCATTTTATCACTGCCGATGTAGATAAGTACCCCGAGCAGATCAGGAAATACAGATCAGACCTTCAGGGACGCTCAATGTTGGTCCTGAAGTCAAGGCCTCTTCCGGTTGAGTGTATAGTCCGGGGGTACTTATCCGGTTCGGGCTGGAAAGAGTATAAAGAAAAACAATCTGTATGCGGTATAAAACTTCCGGCAGGGCTCAAAGATTCAAGTAAGCTTCCCGAAATTATTTTTACGCCATCTACAAAGGCCGAAGTCGGCCACGATATCAATGTTTCAAAAGATTATGTGGATAAGCAAATCGGAAAAGATGTAGCGGACTCTTTGTCTAAATACACTATCAGCATCTATAAAAAAGCAAGCGAATACGCCGCAACACACGGGATCATTATCGCGGATACCAAGTTTGAATTTGGTATGCATGATAACCGTGTTATCCTGATCGATGAGATATTAACGCCTGACTCATCGCGTTTCTGGCCGAGTGATGAATACGCTGCCGGACGCTCGCAGGCAAGCTTTGACAAGCAGTTTGTCCGGGATTATCTGGAAACACTGGATTGGGATAAAACTCCGCCTGCTCCGGAACTGCCTAAAGAAATTATCGATAAGACAACGCAAAAATACCTAGAGGCATATCGAAAGCTTACCCGACGGGAATTCAGTCCCTCATGAAAATAATCAAACAGATACTTTCCTTACTGTTGCGGGTGATCATAAGCGCCGCGCTCCTTTTCATTTTATTCCACGTAAAAAAGATCGATTTACACAGCATATTCGGATACATACGCAGCTGCAATAAGGCGCTTTTATTGGCGGCAGGATTTATTTTTATACTTAATTATATGCTTGGCTTTGTACGCTGGATGATGCTGCTTAAGGCGATCAATATCCAGCTGCCGATTAAGAGGGTGTTTATATCTTTTTGCGGAGGAATATTTTTTAATTTATTCCTGCCTTCTAGCATCGGAGGAGATGTCACGCGAAGCATTGATCTTGCCAAACATACGCAGAAAGCCAAAGAAATAGTCGCTACTGTTTTGCTGGACCGATTAAGCGGATATGTCGGCATGGTCATTGTTGTGTTGATTTCTTTATTTTTTGGCTGGGGGTTGGTAAAGGATGATGCCAGTGTCCTTGTGTCGGTCGCTGTTCTTACGGGAATACTGATTGTGGTGTTGATCGCCTTGTTTAATAAATTCATCCATTCCAAAATAAGCAGATTTTTACATATCTCTAACGCGGGAAGATTAAGGGAGTCATTGGGAAACCTGATCCGCGAGATCCATTATTTCAGGAATCATAAAAAGTTATTATTTTGCAATCTTTTGGTTTCCATCGCAATCCAGATGATCGGGCCTTTGGCTTTTTACGTCATTGTCCTGTCTTTGGGCGCGGGCAGCGCTAACCTGCTTTATTTCTTTATTTTTGTGCCGATTGTCGGAGCTATAACGCTTCTGCCGATATCCGTAGGCGGATTTGGCTTGCGCGAGAACGCGTCTGTGCACTTTTTCGCCAAAGCAGGAATGAACGAACATTCGATCGCGGCGGCCGCATTCTTAAACTCGATTTTTATCCTTGTTATCGGGGTTGTTGGAGGCCTCATCTATGTCTTTACTGTACGTAATCGACGGCTACAACATGACAAACCATCGCCGGTTCAGTTCAGAAAATAAGAGTTCAGGCGACCAGCGGATTTCCCTCCTTAGGTTTATCAAGACGCATCATCTTACCGGCAGCTCTAAGAATAAAGTTGTTGTGGTTTTTGACGGCTATCCAGAGGCAAGTTTTTCTGCCCCGGAAGGGGATTTTGAGGTTTTGTTTTCACGCGGGATCTCTGCGGATGATAAGATCAAAAAGATTCTCGAGAATACCGCTAACCCAAAAATCGCTGTAGTCGTTTCCGACGATAAAGAAGTGCGGTTCTTTGCCAGGGCAGCAGGCGCACAGCCGCTGGGGATAGAGGAATTTATCGGCGCTAAAGAAAAGAAGCAGCAAAAGCCTGATGAAGCGCAGGAGACAAAGCTTTCCTTTACGCAGATGCATAAGATCAATGAGGAGCTTCGCAAGTTATGGTTAAAGTAAATTCAAAGTCTAAAGTAAAAAATTCAAAACAATTTAAAAGTCTAAATTTTAAAATTTAAATTTTGAATTTGTTTTGAATTTTATACTTTGAATTTTAAGCTTAACTTCATGTGTGGAATTATATGAATAAGAATCCAGGCAACAACTATATTAAGTTTTTAGGTACTGCCGGAGCTCGCTTTGTGATGATCAAACAGCTGCGTGCTTCGGGAGGCATCTGGATTTCCTGTAAAGGGACAAATGTTCTGATCGATCCGGGGCCGGGCAGCATTGTGCGCTGCGCATCAAGCAAGCCGAAGATCGACCCCGGCTCCTTAGACGGCATTATTCTTACCCACCGCCACCTGGATCATTCCAATGATATTAATGTCATGATCGAGGCGATGACCGAAGGAGGTTTTAAGAAAAGGGGGACTGTATTCTGTCCGGCGGACACACTAAGCGATGATTCGGTTATTTTGCGGCACGTCATCGATTTTCCGGAACGTATCGAGAGACTGCGGGCTAATACCGATTATCAGGTCGGTAATTTTGAGTTCACTACTTCGATGCGCCACATACATCCTGCCGAGACTTACGGATTAAGGTTTACGCTTAACAAGACCCGCATAGCCCTGCTGACTGACACCCGCTACTTCAAGGAACTTGAAACTTTCTATAAGGCTGATGTCCTGATCATCAGTGTGGTCTTTTATGAGCCGCGGCCGGCCATAGACCACCTTTGTTTAGCTGACGCAGAGGCGCTGATCGCTGCTCTTAGGCCCAGGAAAGCGGTTCTGACCCATTTTGGCATGACTATGCTTAAGGCAAAGCCGCATATCCAGGCAGAAATGCTTAGCCGTAAGCTTGGGGTTGAGGTTGTTGCGGCCCAGGATGGGATGACAATAGATTTTTAACTTTTCTTCTTGACATAACCTGTTTATCATGATAAAGTTATATAAATTATGCGAGCCCGAAAGGGTTGCGTTTAATATATAGACAAGCGCAATAACGAGCACAAAAATGCTCTGCTAGGTAGCAGGGCCAATTCAAGGAGGTACAGATGACTAGTTGGCAAGTAGTGTTGTTGGAACCGGCCAGAACAGTTCTATCTCAGATCGGACAGTTTTTGGTCAGCATTTTATTGGTAATTGTAATTCTCATCTTTGGCTGGATCATCGCCAATATCATCAAGGCTGTCGTAATCAAAGGCTTGAAGGCAGTTAAGCTTGATGATCTGTCTGACCGTATCGAATTGGATGCGCTTCTAGCAAAAGGCGGCATGACCAATACCCTGTCTGAAATGATCGGGGCAATTATCTATTGGCTGGTGCTGCTAGTGACCTTTATGGTCGCCATCAACGCAGTAGGGTTGACCATAGCTGCAGATCTACTGAACAAGGTGGTTCTGTACATACCTAATGTTATTGCTGCGATATTCATCCTGATTATTTCTATGTTTGTAGCGACATTATTAAGAAACATCGTTCAGACTGCTGCTAACAATGCCGGTCTTTCCCAGGGCAAGATTCTAAGCAAGGCCGTGGAAGTGATCGTCATGGTTTTTGCGGTGCTGGTTGCTTTAGAGCAGCTTAATATCGGTCTGCGCATCACCGAGCTTACCGTAGGAATCATCCTGGGTACTATCGGCCTAGGTTGTGCATTGGCATTCGGTTTAGGATGCAAAGATATTGCTGCGCGCCACGTCAGCGAATTTATCGAGAAACTAAAGAAATAACACTGTCTGATTAGTGGTTAGTTTAAGCCCCGCACTTTCGAGGAGAGAGTGCGGGGCTTTCTTTATGATGAAACCTATCAGAATATCATTAGCTGCGTTAATCTACTCTTTTATTATCTGGTCTTTCGTTTATGCCCAGGATGGGGTTTTTCTGACCAGGTATTACTGTCAGGATCTTGACGGACATAAACGTTGGGAGGCAACGGCTAAGATTATGCCTTTAGTTAAAGATAAGAATGTTTACCTTTTAACTGAGGAAGGAAGGGGCGTTTATAGCGGTTTTAGCGGCCCGGTATCCTGGAAGACTGAAGTAGAATTCTTCAACGATAATGAGCGTATTATTCCTCTTCGAATGAAGATGGAAGTCTTTTCTTCGTTCGGGAAAGCCATTTTCCGGCAGTCGCAGCAATTTAACGAGGCGAAGGGAGAGGTGTCCTGTCAAATAAATGATCTGGCGAAAGGCCGGCAGTCCAGAAAGGTATTCAAATTTAAAGGGGATATTGTTAACAGATTTCTTTTGGGAATGTATGTTCAGAGATTGTTAAGGCAGGGAAATAAAGAAAAGGCGGTTTATTTCATCAGCAGCGAGCCGTCAGTATATAAAATAAGATTGCAGGTTTTGCGGGAGGAAGAGGTTCAGGTTGACGTCTCACAAAAGAAAGCCTACAAAATATACCTGAATCCTGATATCGGCATGTTATCCGTGCTTAAGTTTGTCATTCCTAAAACGTTTATCTGGCACTTAAGCAAGCCGGATTTTGAGTGGTTGAAATACCGCGGATTGGAAAGTTCAATCGGCTCCCCGGAAGTCGAGATAATCGTAGATGGCCAATAGTCCTAATCGTAAAATTGTAAATAAAAAGAAGAAGGAATTCAAACGCTCTGGGACTTTTTACGTTTATATCGCCTTATGCAGCGATGGCTCTTTTTATACGGGATTTAACCCACACATCAGA
>CAYGZJ010000112.1:0-4892 GCA_964354335.1 uncultured Planctomycetales bacterium
TCTGCATTCCAAGAGACAGACCGCCAACGCATCGGTCATAGCCAAAGTCGCGGTGGTGGAGGCAGTCGGAGCCAGGCCTAACGGGCAGGCCTCTTTCTTAACCGAGACATCCAATACCACATCGCTGTATTTTGCCAGAGTAGAATGCGGGTTCCCCGTTAAGGCGATGATCTTTGCCCCGATTTTTTTCAAAAGCGGCAGGAGCTGACGCATCTCTTCGGTCGAGCCGCTGTTGGAAATAATCACAACCGTATCATCGCCGGTCACCTTACCCAGGTCTCCGTGGATAGCTTCGGCGGTGTGTAAAAATAGACTGGGGGTCCCGGTAGAAGACAGTGTCGCGGAGAATTTCTGGGCGATAATACCGGTCTTGCCCATACCGCTGACAACTACGCGCGCCTTGGTCTTTAGGATGATCTCGACTGCTTTTCTAAAACTTGCGCCGATCCTTGGCTTTAAATCTTTGATCGCGGCTGCCTCGATATCCAAGACTTCTTTCGCCCGCTTTAATACGTCCTTCTTCATGCTGTCCTCTGGTGTCCCGATGCTCCCCCGGCGTATCGCCAGGGTCGATCGGGATCCCTACTTTTCGTCGGGAACCTGTTATAATGCCGCTTCTATCTTCTTGACCTGCCTTAACAGCTGTTCTAAATCTTTTAAGTTTACCATGTTCGGACCGTCGCAGAGCGCCTTTGTCGGATCAGGATGGACCTCTAAAAACAGACAGTCACAACCAAAGGCCACTGCCGCGCGGGTTAACCCGGCGACGAACTCACTCTGGCCGCCTGAGCATCCGCCTTTGCCCCCGGGGACCTGGATACTATGCGTGGCATCGTAAATAACCGGATAACCCAGCTGACGCATGATCGCAAGGCTGCGCAGATCCGAGACCAGATTGTTATATCCGAAACAAACACCACGCTCGGTGATAAGGATATTCCTGTTCCCGGTGGACTCGATCTTCTTAATGATGGGAAGGATATCCCAGGGCGCAAGAAACTGGCCCTTTTTGACATTTACCACTTTGCCGGTCTTTGCCGCGGAGATCACAATATCCGTCTGCCGGCACAAAAACGCCGGGATCTGAATTACATCTGCTACTTTGGCGACATCGGGAATATCCTTGGCGCAATGGATATCGGTTAGAATTGGGACTTTAAGTTTTGATTTTACCTTTGCCAAAACTCCTAAGCCCTTCTTTATTCCCGGACCGCGGAATGAATCTACGGAAAGACGGTTAGCTTTATCAAAACTGGATTTAAAAATAAACGGGATATGTAATTTCCCTGCGATTTCCTTGATCGCCTTTGCTGTTTCAAGACAAAGGCTTTCCGACTCAATGACGCATGGCCCGGCGATAAGAGCCAATGGCTGTTTATCCCCGATAACGATATTGCCGACTTTTACCTGCTGCATCATAAACTCCCCGCGCTTAAAAGACCTTTTACTCTTTCCAGATCCTCAGGCGTATCCACGCCCACAGTGTCATACTTAGTCTCGATGGCCTTGATGCGAAAACCTTCCTCTAAGACGCGCAGCTGTTCCAGTTTCTCTGTTTTCTCAAGGCTTGAAACCGGCAGGTTCTTATAAACAAAAAGAAAATCTTTTGTATAGGCGTAGAGCCCGATATGCTTATAATAGCGCGCAGAGCGCAGTTCAGAATTTTGCGCAAGGTGCGGAATTACCGCGCGCGAAAAATACAGAGCGAAATTATTTTTGTCCACCACTACCTTTACCACGTTCGGGTCATTTACGACCTGCTGGTCTTCTATGCGCTTGATTATCGTAGCCATAGCCAGCTTTTCGTCATCAAGCAGGGCCTGCGCAACGCTGTCGATCATAGTCGGATGGACCAAAGGCTCGTCCCCCTGGATATTCACCACAATCCTTACATCCAAAGGATTAACGATCTCTATGATCCTGTCCGTTCCGCAGAGATGGTCCTTGGAAGTCAAAATCGCCTTGGCGCCGAATTCCCTGGCGATATCGTATACACGCTGGTCATCGCAGGCGATAATAATATCCTCAAGAGTCTTTGCCTGTTTTGCCCGTTCCCAGACATGCTGGACCATGGGCTTACCGCCGATATCAGCAATGACCTTTCCCGCAAAGCGCGTGGAAGAATAACGGGCCGGAATTACTCCGATTACAACCATTTAATTTAACCTCTCCAGTAACTCTTTTCTGTTGGTCACTGCGGTGCCGATCTTGCCTACGACAATACCCGCGGCATAATTTGCCAAATGCGCGGCCTCAAGTTTGCTGGCCGAGGCGCAAAGCCCAAGGCTAAAGGCTGCGATCACCGTATCCCCTGCTCCGGAAACATCAAAAACTTCCTGGGCAACTGTCGGAATATGCGTGGCGCGGCCGCTCTTTTCAAAAAGCCTCATCCCCTGCTCGCCTAAAGTCACCAGGATAGAATCAAGATCAAGATATTCAATGATCTGGCGGGCCGCCATATCAATATCCCTGTCCGTAAAAAGCCTGTCGGTATTAAGCTTAAACCTGTTAGTTGTATCCTTTATCTTAAGGTTCCTGATCGCGTTCTCCAGCTCTTTGCGGTTGGGGGTGATCGATGTTACCTTACGATAATATTGGAAATGCTCTTCTTTTGGGTCGATAGTGACGATCTTCTTGGTTTCTCTGGCCAAAACAGTCAGCTCTTCCAAAAGCTGCATATTGATAACACCTTTTCCGTAATCCTCTATGATGACCGCGTCAAAATCATCAAGATTGTTTTTGATAAACTTTAAAATCTTCTGGTTGATCGTTTCCGGAAGCGAATGCCGGTGCTCCCAGTCAACGCGCACCACCTGCTGATGTCCGGCGATAATGCGGGTCTTGACCGTGGTATGCCTTTTGTTTTCAGCAAAAATACCTTTAAGCGGGATCTTTCTTTTCTTTAATTCGGAAAATAAGATCTCCGCGTTCTTATCGTCTCCGACAACACCCACCAGGCAGACCTGGCCGTCCAGAGAGCGGACATTGTAGGCTACATTTGCCGCTCCACCGGGAACATAGGTACGCTTGTTTGCCCAGACTACCGGAACCGGAGCTTCGGGAGAGATCCTGTCCACACTACCCCATACATACTCATCTAAAATCAAGTCCCCGATGACCAATACCTTTGCCTTCGGGAACCTTGAGATTATATTTTTTAGATTAGATGTGTTCATCTTTGTCTATCGGTGATCGGTTGCGCGGCTCGAATCGTTGATCGTAATACGTTTTACGTAACCTCTGACGCATGACGTTTCCAGCTACGCAACCGATCAACGAAAAACTATTATTCTATATTTTTTCCATTACGGCCTGCGCTAACAACGGCAGCATGATTTCGTGGTGGCCGATGATATAATGGCTGTTTCCTCCGGACATCACCGGCCGCATACATACGTTCTGCGCCGGCCGGTAATGGTAGATCATATCAAAGTTAGCGCTGGTAAAATCCTTGACGCTGTTACCGACATTGCGCGCAAGGTTAAGAGCTTTCAGGAATACTTCCGGCAAAATAACCGCTGAGCCGAAATTTAAGACCACTCCGCCCTTATTAAGACCGCGGATATTTTCCGTCAAGGTATGAAAATCCCGCAGCGAGCCTTCTGCTGTCAAGGAGGCGTCAAATGACGGATGTTGATGGATGATATCCGTTCCGATAGCTACGAAAACGCACACCGGAACACCGAATTTATAGGCGGTATACAATAGGCTTAAGTCTCGATTCGCCAGCTTTGCATCGCCGATCTTCTTAGCAACCGCATATCCCAATCCCAGGCCCAATCCCACGCCTTCAGAAGCTGCGGTATTGATAAAATCCGCGGTCTCCTTACCCATACCGAATGAACCATCCTTAAGGCTCTCGGCAACATCCTCCGAAGTCTTGCCCTGAAAGGCCAGCTCAAAATCATGGATAATTCCCGCGCCGTTTAAGCAGATACAGGTAATCACCCTTTTCTTGATCAGCTCGATCAAAACAGGGTTCAAGCCGCACTTGATCACATGCGCCCCGGCCATGAAAATAACGGATTTTCTTAACTTACGCGCCTTGACAATGGCATCGCAAACGCTGCGTAAGTCCTTGGCCTTTAAGATATTGGGCAAAGAGTCAAGAAACCCGGAAAAGCTCTTTTTTTGAGCCGGGGCCTTGGCAAAATCCTTCATACTCACCTTGCTCAGGCGCGATTTCACCGAATATGTTTTTACACGCTTTAGGTTAACCATAGAACATATAATTTTATCACAATTCGCCGCTAAATCAACTATATATTTAGTCTATTTACTTAGCTTTTTTCGATGAGAGAGCTGATATCTTGGAGCTTATTCACCACGACATCGGCCATGCGCAGGTATTCTTTGGGCAGACTGGTGGTAACGGCAACGCAGAACATCTTCGCGGATTTAGCGGAGCGGATACCCAGGGGAGCGTTTTCAATTACCAAGCACTCAGAAGGCTTTAAGTTCAGATTGGCCGCCGCTTTTAAGAACGGCTCAGGATGCGGCTTTCCTCTTCTCACCAGGTCTCCGGTAACTATAGTATCAAAGAGGCCGCGGATACGCAGGGGCAGGATCCTTACCAGCTGCGGCATAGGAGTACCGGTAACAATAGCAAGCAGGTATCCTTTATTTTTAAGGCCGCGCAAGAATCCTTCAACCCCGCCGAACAATTTACGTTTAAAATATCTGCGGAAAATTATCTGGCGCTTTAAAAAAACCTTGCGCATTACTGAAGAAGTCGGCTTTATTCCACCCTGTATTAAAAAGTCCTTCAGCGATTTATCCCAGCGCTCCCCTTCTCTCTGGTAAACCTCAAAAGCGCTTACCCGGATCCCCAACGGGCTAAGCGCCTCATACCAGGCGATAAAATGATACGGCATAGAGTCAACAATGACTCC
>CAYGZJ010000113.1:0-4884 GCA_964354335.1 uncultured Planctomycetales bacterium
GGACTTTAAATTCAAATTTATTGGGGCTGGTCAGGGCCTATAGAGATTATTACTTAACCGGAAATGTTGATTCAGATAAACTTGGCAGGTTCCCCAGTGGAAGAGAAATGGAATTGCAGAAGGAAGGGCCGCAATCCGAGCAAGTCAAGACTATACTGGAATACCTTACGGAGTCGGAAAGAATACTTGAGCGTAAATTTGGCGATATACGGGAATCAGGTTACCTGGAAGAGATCGCGTTATGGAAGGATAGATTAGCCAAAAGCGTTTCTTGCGCTGAACTAAAGCCTTTAGCCGGGCTAATGCCTGGGCTAGAAAACTCTTTAAGCGTAAACTCCCCGATAGATTCTGTTGAGATGCTGCTTAAAGTTCGTTCCGGCATAAAGGAAGCCATTAACCTGGTAGCCGCTGATGACAGATTGGCCCTGATGCAGCTTGACCTGTTCTTAGAGAAAATAGGAGACACCCAGTTCGGCAAGATAACTGCTGATTTATTCAAAGACCATAAGCGCAATCTGACCCGGATATTAAGGTTGACCCAGGCCCTGGTGCAACTGATTCTTTTGTCCGGATTAGGCGGAAAACATATAGAAAAATTCGCCGAACTCCTGACCCTGCCCACTTTGACCTATTCCCAGCTCAGGAACCTTATCGGGCTTATCCTTACCGATGCCCAGGACATAGTCAATACCATCGATAGAAAATATAGAAAAATGGCGGAATCAGTCATCGGCCAAGAAAATCCCGAGAAGATAGAGAAGGCCATGGCTGGGATCAAAAGAGACGCCATCGATTTAAACAGGCTCATAGAATATCTTACAAACATAGAAGGATTTTTAAAGACCAGCAGAAGATATAAACATGGAGAGGCGCGGGTATATAGTGGCAGAAGCACGCGGTTAGGCAATCCGCTGGATGATATCATCATGATAGATGACCTTAAAGAGAAGGATTTAGAGAGCATAAAGTTCATTCAATATAAATACGGGGGGAAGGCCACCTATCTTCTTTACATGCGTGCGCTGGGCATCCCCGTGCCTTTAGGGTTTATCGTTCCCACTACAGTCGCCTCCGGAAATTTCCACCGTGGATTTAAAAAGAAGGCCTTTATGCGCAGGGTAAGGGAAATGCTGCGCCGGCTGGAAGAAAGGGTTGAGTTCAAGAAACCCTTTGGCAGAAGCAGGTCAGGGTTCGGGAATCCAGAGAACCCCTTGCTTTTATCGGTCAGGAGCGGGACAGTGATGATGATGCCGGGAATACTTGATACGATCCTTAATGTGGGAATAAATGACGAGATCGTCAGGACGCTGGAGATAAGAAAAGGCAAGTGGTTTGCGTACGATACTTACGCCCGGTTCTTGCGCGCGTATAGCACCAAGGTCTTTGGCCTGCCGGTGTATATCTTTGAGGAGATAGAGAAGAATATGCTCCTTAAGCGGGGAGTCTTAAATAGAGAGGAGTTAAGCGGCGATGATATGGAACAGATATCAGGCCAGATGAAAGCCGCAATCAAAGAGGCGGGTTTCGGCAAAAAGTTAGCGCAGGCACTTAAAGACCCATTCATACAGCTGGAGGATTCAATTTGTTTTGTCCTGGATTCCTGGGAAAGAAAAAGGGCGGTGGAATACAGGCATAGCGAAGGGATCTCTGACGCCTGGTACACCCCGGTAACCGTCTTGCCGATGGTCTTCGGCAACAGGAATGAGGATTCCGGGACCGGCGTGGCCACCTCCAGGAACAGGGTCACCAATGAGGCAAAGCTGGAGGGAGAATTTAAATTTAAGAGGCAGGGCGAAGATATTGTGCAGGGCACGGTGATACCCGATTCTATAGAGGTATTAAAGATAAGGATGCCCTATGTTTATTACCAGCTGGAAAATATCTCCCAGATTCTGGAGGCGTATTTTGGCAATGTGCAGAACATAGAATTCACCATAGAGAACAAGGAGCTTAAGATTTTGCAGACCACACGTGCGCCTTCTATTGAACAGGGAAAGAATTTTGTTTTCGGAGCTTTGCCGGTTGCGCAAGGAGTAGGCTGCGGCCGGGGGGCTTTCGTAGGAAAGGTGGTGTTCAGTCCCGAACGCATAGAGGTAGTAAAGAAAGAGATGGCTAGTTGCCTTTCTGCTATCGGTCTGCTTGACTTTACCCTGCTTACCAGAGACCAGGTATATAAAGGGACTCCGGTTAAAGAAGCAATTGAGAAACTGGCCGGGCTGGCAGTCAGGCATAAGACCGCAGGCATCTGCGTGTATCCTGAGCAGCTGGCCTGGGTAAAAGACATCTTAAAAGGATCCGGCTTAACATCGGTAGCGGTAATAGCCTTCCCCCGCGGCCTGGGCGAGGAAAACGGCAATCCTATCAGCAATGCTTTAGAGGAGGCGAGAACAGCGATTGAAAACGGAGCGACCGAGCTCAATGTGGTGATCAACTACAGGGCGATACAAGAGGGAAAGTTCCAGCAGGCAGAATCAGAACTTAAGGAATTCGTAAGCACATTAAGACGGGAACACGGCGAGGCAGTAAGGATAAAGACGATCATCGAGAGCGCGGCATTAGAAAGCGAAGAGCTTATCCGTAAAGCCACCCAGATCGCGTTGCCTTATTCAGATTTTATCAAGACCTCTACCGGCAAACACGCAAAAGGCGGGGCCACCCTTAAAGCAAGCAGGATAATCCTGAAGGAAATAAAGCGGCATCAAGAGGAAGCCGGCAGATTAGTAGGATTTAAACCCGCTGGCGGGATAAAATTCTGGGAAAATAAAGATGACTTTGATTCTTCTGCCAAGGTCTACCTTGAGCTTGCCTCTCTAATCATGGGGCCGGAATATAGCGCAAGCAAAGACACGCTGCGCTTTGGCGCAAGCGCGCTGCTTAGTGATCTGCTGGCGCAGCAGGTAGACGGCGTATTATTGGCGATAAGTTATCCCACACCGCAAGATACCTTTAAAATAAAAGGCGTAGACGCGCTTTTGACTGCAAGGGGCGGGATTAACTCGCATGGCGCCTCGATCGCCATCGGCCATGGTATAGTCGGGGTAGTTGGGGTAGAGGAATTAGAGATCCATAATTGGAGGACAGCCAGTATCAAAGATAATAAGATCAGGGAAGGCGATATCTTAAGCATAGACGGTAATACCGGAGACGTATATATAGGTAAGATAGAAAAATCCGGGCCGCAAGGTACCAAAGAAGCGGCTTCAGTTGACCCGGCCCTCTATGAAGAGGATGACCTGAAGGAGGTCTTACTGAGAGAGACACAGCTTGCCAAAAAGGATAGGTATCCCCTGACCGTGATGATGGTGGGTGTGGATAATATCATCAATATCGATCACTTCTTGTCCGAGAAGATCTTTAACTGGTTAAACAGCAGGATAGCGGAAAAAGATTATTGTATACGCTTCGGCCTGAATAACTTTTTGATCATTGTGCCGGAGATCTCCTTTAACGAAGCCGAGCGCGTAAATTTTGCCAGGAGGATTATCGAGGAATTCAAGAAAGAGAAGATCGAAGGATACCCCGGTATTGCCATCAGCGTGGGGATCGCCACCTGGCCGAAAGAAACAGGGAATTTTGGCCGGCTGATCCCATTGGCGCAGCAAGCATTGTATTCGCTTCAGAAAAACGGAGGCAATAATTTCGCAATTTATAATCCACGCCATTGTATTGACCCGGCCCATACGGACAGGGATTTAGATCCCCAAGAACAGTCTGCATTAAAGGCTGTCGTAGATGCGTCCAAGGATGAGATCCCGGCTTTTAGCGCTAATGCAGAGGACGGAAAAGCGAAGGAGCAAGCAGTAGGCAGGTTGGAGCAGAAAGGCCATCGAGACGCGGCGGATAGGTTAAAAGGCGCGGTAGTCGTGCGCGCTCCGCCGGAATCCCGGCTAGCTAAAAGAATAAGGATATTTGAAGAAGAATGCCGCAAAAAAGGAAATCCCGTAATCGTCTTTGCTATCAATTCAGCCCCCAATATTATCATCATCATTGACCCGGCGCGCATAGAAGAATCCCTTATTCATGAAACAGAAGCGCTGCGCGGAGGAACTCATCAGGAAAATGAGAGATTCAGCCGAGGCTGTCTGGAGGCGACTCCTGCTTCTTGCATCGGCCTTTTGGATTTGACCCTGCTTAATCCTAATGCGACTAAAGATGAGATTGAACAGGTAGCTGAAAGAGCAGCCAAGTATGAAACAGGCGGTATTTGCGTGTATCCTGATCAGCTGGCCTGGGTAAAGCGCTTATTGGAGGGTTCTACCTTAAAAAGGGCAGCAGTCATCGCCTTTCCTGGTGGCCTGGGAGAAGAAAACGGCACTACGGTTGATCAAGCGCTGAGGCAAGCAAGAATAGCGATTGAAAATGGAGCCACTGAATTAGATATCGTAATTAACTATCAGGCAATACTGGCAAATAGATTTGGGTATGCAGAGGAAGAGCTTAGGGAATTTGTCACCCGATTAAGAGAAGAGCATGGCGGCAACACAGTAAAGATAAAGACTATCCTTGAGACAGCAGCCTTAGAAAGCGAAGAATACATCCGTCTAGCAACCAAGATCGCCTTACCCCATTCAGATTTTATCAAGACCTCTACCGGCAAACACGCAAAAGGCGGGGCAACGCTTAAGGCAGCTCGAATAATATTAGAGGAGATAGAAAGTTATAAGAAGAAAGAGGGCAGATCAGTCGGATTTAAGGTCAGCGGCGGAATAAAGGTCTGGGAAAGCGATAAGAACCCCGATTCCGCGGCCAAGTCTTATCTGGAGCTTGCTCAACAAATCATGGGGCCGGAATATATCGCAAGCAAAGACACGATGCGTTTTGGCGCAAGCGCCTTACTGGATGATTTGATCCAGCGTAGCCCCGCAGCATACCTTTGCGGAGCCA
>CAYGZJ010000114.1:0-4870 GCA_964354335.1 uncultured Planctomycetales bacterium
AGGGTGGTGGATTTTTGGGATTCGTCAGAAACCTGACCCTGATTTTAATTCTTCGGGAAGTAAGTTTATCTCTATCATATTAAAATTAACGTAAGGCCAGGCCCAACGCCACCGCCAATTGAGCTGACGAAGCCTTAGCCGCCTGCGCATCAACAGTTGCTGCCAGGGTTATTTTCTTTAACGGGTCCCAGTAATCTATCTCTATCCCCAATAAGCTCACCAATCGTTCCTTCAAGCCGGGTAAAAGACTGGATCCTCCGCTTAAAAAGATCTTCCCCACGGATGAAGCGCCCTGGCTTTCAAAATAATCGAAAGAAGTCCTGATCTCTGTTGCCAGATTCGAGAAAACAGATTCTAATGCTGTCTGGATCCTGTTGACATCAGCGCTTTCAGAGCTAAGCTTAAGCCGTTCCGCGGATTTAAAATCCATCCCCACCATATCCGCGATCTTTTGGGTAAAATTATTCCCTGCAACCTGAATATCGCGGCTTAAGCGCAGGATGCCATCTTCAAGAATACTTAAGTTAGTGATCGCTGCCCCTATATTCAGCAATGCTATTCCCTTATGATTCAAGTTTTCATCCGGACCGTAGTTAAAGTGAAAAGCATTTACAAGGGCAAGTGAGTCGATATCGACAATACCGACCTTTAATCCCGCCCCTTCAACAAATTTAAGGCGCTGATTAATAAATTCTTTCTTTACCGCAGCGACCAAAACAAGCATTTTATTATCCGGCAGATCTTCTTTTAGTATGCAACCTCCGATATTCACTTCGCCTAACGAGAACGGTATATGCTTTTGTGTCTCGAACTTTAAGGCCTGGTGCAGCTCAGCATTGTTCATGCGAGCAAAAGGAACAGCACGGATAACCGTTGCAGGACCGGAAACTGCGATGTTGACCGGCTGCGTGATGTTCTGCGACTGCTTTATTTTTTTAAGCACCTCAACTAACTCTACCTGTGCCGGGGCCAGCTCAAAACCCAAAAGCTCAGCACCATCTTGACTTATGCGCAATTTGACGATTTTAACCATCTGCGTGCCAATATCCAGCCCAACAGATACTTTTTCCTTAAGAAATTTACCGCCGGATTTTGGAGAAAGATTAAAGGACATTTATTTAGGGAATTCCTTTGAGATACTTTTTAACATCATCAATCTGTCTAATTTATCCCTGGCATCCTGATTTAAAGGATCGCCCCTTAGGATCTCATAACACTTTGCAATAGCCTCATCTATCTTCTTTAGTTTTTCTTGCGTCTTCTGAGGATCTTCCTGGATCTTAGCTCTGAGCTCTTCCGTTTGCTGAGCAGTTAATTCAAATTTGGCATCCCTTATCCTACCAATTATAAGACGATCCCAATCTTCCTGCGTACGAGGCTTATTATTCTCATCAATGACAACCATACCATAGTCCTCGGGATTGGCAGGAACCAGAACAGACGGCTCTTGTTTTATCCTGACTTTTTCTTCCTGTACTACAGCTGTTTTTTCTGACTTTCCTTCTAGCTTCTTCGCCTGATAAATAGAAAAAAAAGTCATTACATAGACAAACGCTATTACAATAGAGCTGATTATAACTAGTTTCTTCATTTTCTCACCTTATTGTATAGTCTCTCCCCAATTGCGTAAATACGGAGTTCCTGTAGAGCCGGACAACCATTGAAATCCAGGAGGAAGATCTCCGTTTTTTGCCCTATCCGAGTAATAATATTTTTCGTAAGTCAAGACCTCCCTAAGACTCATATCCCCGTTAGAAATAATATTTCCGGTAGTAGAACCCCAATCAAGGATATCAACAAAATCAGCATTATCTTGAGTATAAATTACGCTCTGATGTTCGCTTCTAAAAATAGACGCCTCGGTATATTTTCCCCATGAAGCCATACTTAAACGCGATTGCTCAGCCGGATATTGCAGAGGCTCAACATAAGTAATATTTCCTGTTGCAATAATTGTTAAATCTTCCTGCACCCCCCAAGTCGCGTCGAAAAGTATATTGACGTTCCCCTGTCCGGGTTGCGAACCCTCTACAAAAATAACTTTTTTACCTATTAGATCACGATCAGGATAAATAAGGACCGAACCGTTATTCTGAATATAGACTACTTGATCCGAAGGATAGCTCTGCACAGCTTTCCTGCCAAACTGCACAAAATCCCCAAATTCATTAGTCGTCCCGTTATCATCATAATCTGGAACGATAATCTTTGTGTAGTCAGGGCTAACCCCTGTCTGCTTATCCTCAAAATAATCAGACGCCCCTCCTCCTTTTGAATATGTCCCTGAAATTCGAGTCTTATCGTAAACTTCTACCCTCGCCAAAAGCCCGTTCAAACTCAAGTTTCCCCCTACTGAAAGCGTATTTTCAAAAGGATGTGGGATGCGGATAAAGGAAGCAATTAAAGTCCTGCTTTCGGTACCGAAAGTTCCTATAACAGTTACCTGGGGAGAAGATGCAGTCTTTGTAACAATATATGTTCCTGAACCGAAATTAGTTGTTTCTCCGGTGTAATTTGAGTTAGTAAGCCATGTAAAATAAGCCTTTGCCATACCCGCCTCCGCAATCCAGAAAGCATTAGTTGCATCATTGTACCTTCTGGTTGCGTGGCCTTCCCAAATACTACGAGATGACAATCCTACACTAACTACTGTTATGACTACCAGTATCAAATATATGGATATTAATACAATTCCTCTTTTATTCATTTCTAATCCTCACTTTTTCCTTTAAGACTTTAGCCGGAGTAGAGCAGGGGGAAGGAAAACACGCAGTCCTGTTACGCACGATATTCTGTGCCGCCAACTGAATATCAACAGTATTTCCCGATATAGAAAAAGCCAAAGAATTAATGTTATTTCCCAGGTATCTTCCGTTTTGGTTAGAGCAACAATCTTCTGCAATACACCTTTTAACCTGACTGTCAGCGCACCGATAATAACGGACATCTGTCGTTGTCGGAGTATTAAATGTAAGCGTGCTGCCGTTGGCAACGACATCGCTTGCCCCTCTTAACTCTCTTACCATTGTATACATCGCCTGCCTTGCACTCCCTTGCAAATCAAGATACCCCATCTCAGATACATTAGCCTTATCCGCAACAATCAAAACCATAACAGCCCCTCCCATTAAAACTGTCAAAATTAATACACTTACCAACAGTTCAACTAACGTGAGTGCTCTCATTAGTACGTAAATAGTGTTTGAAGTTTAACGTTCCGGTTATGAGCTCGCGCGGTTTCTGTCCAACTAACAGTCACACAGACTTTCTGGGGATCGGTCTGGGCACTTACAGGACAAGGAGATCCAGGGCAATTACCCGAAGAATCACAACAACATACAGTAGTGCTTTCACCGTGTAAATTAGAAAAAGTCTCATACGTTCCATTATTAATTATATTTCTTAGGTCTGTAAACCCGGTTTCTGCCTTAAGTTCTTCCATTATATGCTGCGCGTGGCTCATCGCGATAATCGAATCATTACTCGAGTGGTTCAAAAATATACAATTCATATAAAGCGCAAGTATACCGGTAAGCGCAAATCCCAATATAGCCGCTGCCACCAGAAGCTCGAACATTGAAAATCCTCTTTTATCCATTTATTCCTTCTTCCCGCATTCTTCGGAAACGAACAATCCGCCGGTAGTCACGTTAAATATTTTATTGCCGGTAAGATTGCAGTGGGTCGGCGCAGCATAACAGCTGTAACCCGCGGCATCTAAGCGAACACAGCTAAAAATATACCCCTGGACCGAAGAATTCAAAGTGTAGTCTTTATCCAGATACGCGGGATTGGTTTGCGTCAGAGCGGCAATACTCGTGGGAAATGCATTGGCGTTGTTTTTTGCATAGTTCTCTAAGGCGGTTGAGATAAGTTTTAAGGTTGCGGAAGCGCTGGATTCATTACTGACTATGTTTGTTTTAATGACCTGTTCGAGGCCGATGCGCAAGGCTAAAGCAACAACACCAATTACTAACATTATGGTAACGAAGCTGCGTCCGTTATCCCGACGCTCGCTTTCGCTCGGTCGGGATTGCACCCCATACTTGGAATCAAGTAATACTTCGTTATTTTTAAGCATAGAATTATCCTAAGTGTCTGTGAATAAAGATAGTTATATTAAATTTATATTAACATAAATTATGTTTTTAGCAAGGAAATAGTACAAGATACCTGAAATTACCCCTACAGCTAAATTTCTCTCGCTTTGCTCCATAAATTTATTCGTAATCGGGGGTAATTCGCCCCGCCGTTGGCGGGGCTCATTAATTTTAAGCCCCGTATCAAACTTTCGTTCAATACGGGGCTTAATAAAACAACTACAAATACTAACTACGCATTACGGCTGAGTAGCAGCAAAAGCCTGACATTCATCGTGAGTTGTAGCAGCAGTAATAGTAGCATCTACCCTGACTACGCCATCCTCTGTTATGCAGAAATTACGCACACCGCTTGTTCCTGGGTTAGTTGGCACTGCATTACAAACAAACTCATCTTCCCCAGTTGCGATAGCAGGCGTATCAAACTCATAGCCATTCTTTGTTCCATCCGCTAAAACGTCATCAATGTACGGAGGAGTAGCAGCTCCTAAAGCCGATAAAAGCGCATAATCAGCATTAGCACTACGCCATGTAACTTCTGCTGTAGCAACGGTCTTTAATGCAGCCTGTGCTGCGGACTCATTAGCCTGCAGACGTGCTCTAAGCAAGTTAGGTATGGCTATAGCGGCCAATAACGCGATGATAGCAACAACGATCATGATTTCAACAAGTGTAAAACCTTTTCTTTTCATTATAAAGCCCTCCTTCCTAAGGTAAAATTGACTTTTTGCACTCTTCTTATAACCTCTTATTTTTATTTAATATTATAA
>CAYGZJ010000115.1:0-4778 GCA_964354335.1 uncultured Planctomycetales bacterium
CTCATATTGCAGCAAGAGAAGAAAATTGCCCCTGAACCGCGGCTGCCGGAGATCGGCGGCTCTTCGCCATGATGAGGCATATAGCTGCAGATCCTTGGATTAAGGCCGGTCTTGCAAAAACCCTTTTCATTTTTCAAACGATTAACTTTACATTTACGGGGGCATATACTGCAAGACCCAAGCATGCCAAAGGCCTTCTTAATCAGCTTATCCAGAGTTCCGTTATTGTAGGTATCGAGGTAACTTGGATACATCGATCACAACCTTTCTTTTAAAGAAAAGTCTAAAGTTCAAAATCCAAAATTCAAAACAAGAATAAAGCTTAAAATTTAAATTTTAAACTTTGAATTTACTTTGAATTTTTAATTTTAGACTTTGAATTTCTTTAATAGTTTGATTGCTATAAATATCTCTTATCTTATTGAACACCGCTATATACTCCGGGCTGCGGTAATCCGGATACGTCCATTCCCAGAACTGAAATGATTTATTCTGGTAGAATAAGGTAATCTCTGCGAAAATGCCGCGATTAAGATAAATCCTGTGCCGGAAATCTTTGGTAGAGGCCAAGACAAGTTTTGCCATATCAAGGTAGCCGGGATCGATGTTGATCTGGCGCTGGCCTTGCCTGGAGCATTTACGTTCGAGTTTATTGGTTAAGAGCTTGATCCTGGAGAGTCTTTCCGGGGAGATAAGTTTCTGGAAGCTTAAGAACTTGCGCTTCAGGCCTGTGCCGAGTTCATGCTGATAATAACTGGTGTGGTCAAAGTCAAGGATGCTGCTTTGGAAATCGATCGGACCGAAGGCTCTGCGCAGGATAGCTTCGGCTCTGGTGAGGAGATCTTCTTGCTTAAAGATAAAACCTACGATTAGTTTTACGGGCTGGCTTCTTCTTATGTGGCCCATTCCCATTACAGGAATTATGCCGCAATGCTTGCTGGATTCTCGGCGAGGAGCTGGCTTATATACTGGGAGATCTTCTTGCGCTGCTCGGCAGTGATAGCGTTGAAGAAAATGGCGATATTAAACCCGCCCTTCTTTTCATCTTCCGTGCGCACCAGGACTCCCTTGCAATCAACGATACAATTCTTCTTTCCTTGCCTGGTGACAAGCGGCAGGGAAAGCTTGACCATCACCTTGGTAAACGGTGGAACGTACTTATCAATATGGCAATAGGCGCCGACGCAACTGACGTTTTCCGTAGAAGTTGCGAAATCATATCCGCCTACCTCAAGCTTAAGCGGCAGCTGATGCAGTACGCGGGGATATTTTCTTCTTTCGGACTTGGAATGCTTAGTCATTATTTTTGCGCTTCTTCCTTGGATTTATCTAAGAAAGCGTACCAGCACTTCTTCATGCAATAAAATTTTCCGTCACGGTAATAGCGCTTTATTTTCTTCAGTTGTTTATTGCAACCTAAGCAATTGGTCTGCTCTTCTACAACCGGCTTTTCTACAACCGGCTTTTCTTGTGTCGCTGCCTTTACTTCTTCTGCTGCCATGTTCTTCCGCCCTTTCCTTGTTGTTTATTTTGGCTTAGCCTCGGTTCTGAAGCTGCATATCAACGTAATCAGCAAGATACTTCTTTTCCATCGGGTCAAATTCCATGAATGCGATACCCACGCGATAACGGCTGGAATGCGACAGGGGCAAAGACCAGGCGATTTTTCCGATAGGCCGTAAAACCTTGGATAAAATCCTTATTTCCATGGATACCATCGTCTCTGGGGCAAGGAATTTATCGCTGGTAAAGCCGATCCCCACCATACTGATATCATCGACAATGGCATTGTCAAAATCCGAAGTTCCCCGGATCTGGTAACGTAATTCCTGTTTTAATCTTGTGCGAGGGAAAATTCTTTTATCTGGTGTCTGTGGCACCATGCATTCCTTTTTTTATCTGAGAAGCCGTGGCTTTCCCTCTCAATCGTCGAGAGAAATATAGCATATATTTAGCCTAATGTCAACCAGATAATGTTTGTCAGGACTGAGTATTTTTGTTATAATACGTTACATAACTATGTATTGTCAATTTTACGGACTAAAAGAGAAACCCTTCAACGTCACCTCAGACCCATCATTCTTTTTCCTCAGCCGCCAGCACAGGGAAGCGCTTTCGCATCTTTCCTACGGCGTAACCCAGAGAAAAGGCATTATTGTCATTACCGGAGATGTCGGGGCGGGAAAAACCACCCTTTGCCGCTACTTTTTAAACCAACTGGGCCCAAACATCAAGACCGCTTTTATCCTTAATCCTTATTTTTCTGATGTTGAGCTTTTGGAGGCGATCATCAAAGACTTCGGCATAAGAAGCTTCTCTCCATCAAAACTTTCCCTGGTATCGCAGCTGAATAAATTCCTTCTCAAGGAATCAGAGGCGGGAAATAACATCGTACTGATCATCGATGAGGCGCAGAACCTAAAACCGGAGCTGCTTGAACAGGTGCGGCTGCTCTCCAATCTTGAAACTGAAAAGAATAAACTGCTCCAGGTCATCCTGGTCGGTCAGCCGCAGCTTAACCGCACCTTGAACCTTGACGATCTAAAACAATTACGGCAGCGGATCATGGTACGCTTCCACCTTACTTCTCTTGAAGATGACGAAGTCAAAGATTATATCGACCACCGCCTGAGTATTGCCGCTGGAACAAGACGTATCGAGTTTACCCATGATGCCATACGGCATATAAGCGAATTCTCCAGCGGCACTCCCCGCCTTATAAACATGATCTGCGATCGTGCGCTACTGGCTGGCTTTGTTGCCGAAACACACACCATCGATACCGGGATCATCAACAGGTGCTTCGCTGAACTGGAGAGTTATTTCGTAAAGGAACCCCGATGAGCATAATCTACGACGCCTTAAAGAAGGTAGAGAAAAACCGCGATCTGCTCAGAGAGCTAAAGAAGAAAAGAATATCCACCGGATATAAAATAACTTCCTACGTCCTCTATGCGATAGTCATCGTTCTGGGATTGTTTACAGGTAATATGTTTTTCGGGTCCCTGGCACCTTCAAAAAAACTGACTACAGAAAAGCCGAAAGAGACAAGAAATATCGGATTCAGCTTTAAAAAATCCTTCCCTTCTCTTATTCCCGCGGCGAAAAAAACTAAAGATCCGGTAAAGGAAATCACCGAAAAGCCTGCTCAGCTTTCTTCAATGCAAACAAAGCTTGCGGCCAAAGCAGAAGCCAAAAGAGCTCCTCAGCTTTTACTGGTCTTAAACGGCGTGTTTTTCTCCCGCAACAAAGGATACGCGCTGATCAATAACCGTATCGTTAAAGAAGGCGATAAGATCAGTACGGCGGTGGTAAAAAAGATCTCTTTGGATAAGGTGGAGCTGGATAACGCGGGCGAGCTGATAATGCTGTCAACGCAGGAAGAATAAGTTCAAGCTGTCTAAACCGATAAATCATTCAAAACGCTTTTTATCAGTTCCAAAGGAATATTCTCAACGATCGTGGTCCTGCCGATACCCCTCAGAAGCACAAATCTGTTTTTTAAGCCGATAAATTTCTTATCCCGATAGTGCGCGGCAATAATCTTACCCAGAGAAACTCTGCGAATATCTGTCGGTAAGCCGATAGCCCGGATTAAAGTTGCTATGCGCTGGGGAGTCTTGGCATCAATCAACCCTAAGCGAAAACTGATCTCTGAAACAGCGACCATTCCTATGGCTACAGCCTCCCCGTGATTATACCCTTTATAGCCTCCTGCCGCTTCAATCGCATGGCCGATTGTATGGCCAAGGTTAAGCATGGTACGCACACCCTTCTCTTCCCTTTCATCTACACTGACCACCTGGGCCTTGATGCTGCTGCAACGGCTGACCACATATTCCAGGGCATTTTGCTCGCAGGCCAAGACAGCTTTATAATTTTTCTCCAGGAAAGCGAATAACTGCGTATCGCGAATACAGGCGTACTTGACCACCTCTGCCAGGCCCGCGCGCATCTGACGGGCGCTTAAAGACTTAAGAAGCCCTATGTCGCTTAAGACAAGCCTGGGCTGATAGAATGCCCCCATTAAGTTCTTGCCCTGCGAAAGATCGACAGCAGTCTTTCCGCCGATACTGGAATCAACCTGCGCCAGAAGTGTAGTCGGTATCTGGACATAAGGAATCCCGCGCTTATATACAGAGGCGACAAAACCGCTTAAATCTCCGATTACCCCGCCGCCAAAAGCGATGATGAATATCTTTTTCTTTTTATCGTAGCGGGCGATATCATTGACCACAGCGGAAAGCACAGCGATAGATTTACTCTTCTCGGAATCCGGGATAGTTTTGAAATGCACGCTGAAAGAACTTCCTTTAAGGGCATTTTGCAGCGGGAATCCGTATTTAGCCTTGATTTCGCTATTAGTAATAACGTAGGCGTCGCTACCGATAGCAAGGCCGCTTAGGATCCTGCCAAGATCCTTAAGTATGTCCTTGCCGATGATGATGTCGTAAGAGCGCTTCTTAAGATTACAGCGGATTTTTCTCATTTTTAGACCGCGACTCCCATAATATGCAGCACAAACCCGATAACAGGCCAGATAATACTATCGATGACTCCTAACCAGAGTAAGGCAATAAGGATAATGAATGTGTACGGCTCTATCTGCGCATAGCGCTGCGCCAGGCTATCGGGCAGCAACCCCATTAGAATACGCGATCCGTCAAGCGGAGGAATAGGAATCAGATTAAAAACACCAAGTACCACATTGATCAGGATCAGGTTCGCCACAATAAAGCTTGCCAATGGCGCAAGATGGATTCCTTTTATAACCAGGC
>CAYGZJ010000116.1:0-4765 GCA_964354335.1 uncultured Planctomycetales bacterium
ATCATGACCCCTTATGTCGGTAAGGATGTGATTTTCGGTATCCGTTCCGAAGATATATACGATAAATTATTTGTTTCTGAGGCCCCACCGGAAAATATCGTCAGGGTCAACTGCGAAGTTTACGAGCCGATGGGCTCGGAAGTCTATCTTTATTTAAATACCGGCAGGCACACTTTTATCGCGCGCGTAGGAGCGCATGATCGGCCGAAAGTCAATCAGGATATGGATGTCGTTTTTGATATGAGCAAAGTCCATTTCTTTGATAAGAATACGGAAGATACTATTATATAAATATTATTAACCCCTGTCGCTCCTTACGACAACGCTTATGGTAGACCCGGCAAGGACCCCACCAGCAAAAATAGCTACCTACCTGTTTTTCTTCGTATTTCTTTACATCTTTATCCCGCTTTACCTGCATTCCGCGCATTTATTGTTTCGTTATGTGTTTTTATTTTACGCAGGCTGCATCCTTATCGTCTTGATCCTGTTCAAGAAATACTCCGACCGCAAGAGCCGCCTGGAATATCAGGCTCAAGAGATCCAGGAGAAGATCAATATTCTCAGCGATAAGCGCGCGCACGAAAAGCAGATTATCGCTTCTTTAGAGACTAAGATCTCCCGGTACAACAGCCTCAAGGAGATCATTGAAAGAATAAACCAAGATCTTGATTTTGACTCTGTAGCTAACAGCCTTACCACAATCGCCTCTTCAGTTATCTCAGGTAATAAATGTGTCTGCCTCCTGTATCTGATCGATCCGCAAACCCAGAAATTAATACTTTTTAAGACCAGAAAAAAAGATGAACAACTGATTATCAAGGCAAAAGAAGGGGATATTTTTGATCAATGGGTTTTACGCCATTCGAATCCTCTGCTAGTCGAAGATATAAAGAAAGATTTCCGTTTTGATCTAGAAAGATTAAAAACGCAGGACTTGCGGCCGATGTCTTCCTTGATCAGCGCGCCGTTTATCAGCGGGCACCGTTTTCTGGGCATATTACGTTTAGATAGCACGGAGGCGGGAAGCTTTTCTCAGGATGACTTGAGGCTATTGGTTACTATCTGCGATATCGGGGCAGTGGCTCTTGAGAATAGCGAATTGTATAAGAAGACCCAGGATCTCGCGATTCACGACAGCCTGACTTCTTTATACACCAAGAGGTATTTTTATGAACGGTTGAAAGAAGAGTGTAAGCGCAGTATCCGTCAGGGCACTGTTTTTTCTCTTCTGGTCCTGGATATCGATCACTTCAAAGATTATAATGATAAGTTCGGCCATACAGCAGGTGATTTAGTTTTGCAGAAACTAAGTGCGAATATCATGGGGAGTCTGAAAGACTATAATCCGCTTGCGTGTCGTTTTGGCGGAGAAGAATTCTGTGTCATTCTTGACCAGGTGGATAAAAAAGGCGCTATGGCAGCGGCTGAGATCTTGCGTCAGGCAGTTGAAAAGGAGCGACTGGTGCTGCGCAGGCAGGAGACCAAGGTCACTGTTTCTATCGGGGTAGCGGCTTTTCCTGTAGACGCTATTGAAGATAATGAATTATTGCTGAAAGCCGATAAGGCTATGTATGAGGGAAAACAAAAGGGAAGAAACCGTGTTGTCGGCGCATAGGGAGCGCATATAATGATCATGCATTTTGTTATCTTGTCGCTATTAGCGATATTATTATATTTATGGCTCGGCAGGGTGCTTAAGAAGGGAATCCTGCTTCAGGGTAATGATTATCAGCAACTGGTGCTTCAGCAGCGCAATGTTTTTAAGGATAGTGAAAAGTTGCAGGCGCAAAGCAGGCTACTTGAAGAGTCTTCTGAAAAGACGATAGCTCTATATGAAATCACCAAGGAGATCTGTCGGTCGCTGGAAGAGGAGAAGCTTTTTGCCTCTTTTAAGCAGAATATCTCCCGCTTTGCCGTAATCAAGGACTGTAAATTGCTCAAACCGGAAAGTGATCTCATGCAGTATCAGGATCACACGGTGTTGCCGTTACGTTTACAAAAAAAGACTATCGGTTTTCTTGCCGTAAGCGGCATCCGTATGCAGGATGCGGATATCTTTCATATTCTTGCGCAACAATTCCTCTTGGGGCTAAAGAGGGCGCTTTTGTATAAAGAGGTGCAGGAGTTAACGATCACTGACGGACTGACTAAGGTATTCACCCGCCGCTATTTCATGGAGCGTTTCGCGGAAGAATTGAACCGTTCAAAAAAATTCAAACACACTTTTTCATTCCTGATGGTCGACATAGACCGCTTTAAGGAATTCAATGATAGATATGGACATCTAGTCGGTGATGCTATCCTGCGTGAAGTGACCAAGTCCATCAAGGAAAGTGTTCGCCAGGTGGATTTCATCGGCAGATACGGTGGGGAGGAGTTGTCGATTGTCTTGACTGAAACCTCACAGGACCAGGCCTATTTAGCTGCCGAGCGTATCCGCCAGGCCATTGCCTCCAGGCACATCAAGGTTTATGATGAGGATCTGCGGGTTACCATCAGTATTGGTGTGGCCATGTTTCCCGCAGATGCCTTTACCGTTCAAACGCTTATTGAAAAAGCTGATTCCGCGCTTTATTTTGCCAAAGAAACCGGTAGAAATAAGACCTGCCTTTTCGAGACCCGCCAATAACATTAATGCTTGATATTATTGGAGTTTTGATATAAAATACTGCGAAATGGCACGTATTTATATTATCGGAATTGATCTTGGCGGGACCAACGTAAAGCTGGGGCTTTTAGATGCACAGTATACGATCAAATCCCGCGCAGTCTTAAGCACCCGAGATTATCCTAAATTAAAAGAATTGATCTCAGCAATAGCCTCTTGCGCTGAGAAAATGGTTTCGGATAGCGCGCTTAAGAAGAGTGATGTTTTGGGCGTGGGAATCGGAGTCCCGGGACCTACAGACGCAAAAAACGGAATAGTTCATTTCCTTCCCAATATTCCAGGCTGGAAAAACGTCCCCCTTAAAAGAATCCTCCAGAATAAATTAAAGCTTCCGGTATTCGTTGATAATGACGCCAAGCTGATGACGCTGGCTGAGTATTTTCTAGGCTACGGCCGGAAGTTTAATAATGTTCTTTGTATGACTTTAGGAACAGGCGTAGGCGGCGGTATTGTCTTGGGTAAAAGGTTATATAGGGGGCAGGATAATGCTGCCGGTGAAATCGGCCATGTTCCCCTGAATCAGTTTGGTCCGCGCTGTAATTGCGGCGGGATTGCCTGTATTGAGAGATATGTGGGCAATATGCAGGTGATGGCTGAAGCAAAAAGATTATTAAAGAGACGTATCTCATTGGTAGAGTTGAGTTTACTAGCTAAAAAGAAAAATAGGCTGGCATTAAAAGTATGGGATGATTTTGCCAGTAACCTTGGTACTACTTTAGCTGGAGTTGTCAATTTGCTTAATCTTGACGCCATCATTATCGGCGGTGGCGTGGCTGATGCCGGCGAGTTCTTATTTGATAGCATAGAGAAAACGGTGAAAAAGCGCTCAATGAGCGTCCAGGGAAAGCGCGTTAAAATACTAAAGGCTAGGCTCGGCAATGACGCCGGAATAAAAGGCGCTGCGCTATTAGTCAGGGAGGGGTTGCAAAAATGAAGATCTTCATTGATACCGCGAATATAAAAGAAATAAAAGAGGCGGTAAGCCTTGGTGTTATAGATGGGGTTACCACTAACCCTTCGTTAATCGCAAAGGAAAATCGGCCGGCCAGCGAATTGATTAGAGATATCTGTTCTTTGGTCGCGGGGCCTGTCAGCGCTGAGGTGATCAGCCTTGATGCTGATGGAATGGTCAAAGAGGCGCGCGAGCTTTCCAAGGTTGCCAGCAATGTGGTCATTAAGATACCGCTGATCAAGGAAGGTCTGAAAGCGGTAAAAATCCTTTCGCAGGAAGGGATCAAGACAAATGTAACGCTTTGTTTTTCTGCTTCCCAGGCATTGCTTGCCGCAAAGACAGGGGCAGATTTTATTTCTCCTTTTATCGGCAGGCTTGATGATATCAGTCAGGTCGGGATGGACCTTATCAGCAGCATCAGGACAATCTATGTCAATTACGGTTTCAAAACAAAGATCATTGTCGCTTCTGTGCGTAATCCCGTGCATGTGGTTGATGCGGCATTAATCGGAGCTGACATTGCAACGATTCCTTTTTCAGTAATCGAGCAATTGATAAAACATCCGCTTACCGATATTGGCGTTCAGAGGTTTTTAGAAGATTATAAAAAGATTCCGAAATAGACTTTTTTATTAATGAAGGCTACGAAAGCAAAATCAAATATTCAATACCTGTTTTGCCTGACTCTTTGTGTAACCGTGCTTCTTTCCTGCGCGGTTATTAGTTATACTGAAGAAGTAAAACAGGCCGCGCAAGTTCTTATCGCAAAAGATGATCAGGATACTCCTGTTAAGGATAAAACCGCAAAAACTCCCCGTTTAAGAGACCCTTTTCTGGATACGGCTTTTGCTTTTGAGCAGCTTGCCAAGTCTAAGGCTACAGCTAAGAAAAAAGAAATGCAGGAAGCGATTATATTAAGCGGCGACAAGATAGAGTATGCCACTGATTCGCGTAATGTCACTATCACCGGAAACGCGGAAGTGATTTATCAGGGCCAGAAACTGACCTGCAATAAGCTTACCATTGATACCGCGACCAAGTCCGGACTTGCCGAAGGGCATGCCCGCCTTGACCAGAGTACTGGGGTAATCATGGGCGAAACAATAGATTACGATTTTGCTTCCAGGAAGGGGGTAATAATG
>CAYGZJ010000117.1:0-4659 GCA_964354335.1 uncultured Planctomycetales bacterium
TTTTAAGCGACTGAGCAAGGACCGGTCACAATGAGGGTCGTTTTTGTAAATTACGGCAGGGAGAATCTCGGGATTGAATATCTTTCCGCCTTCCTAAAGCGGGAAGGGATCTCTGTAAGCCTGGTCAATGACCCGGGCCTGTTCTCTCGCGAAGATAATGTTTTGTATGTCCCGGTATTAGAAAAGCTATGTAAGATAAGAAATATAGCCGAGCAGGTCATCAAACTGCGGCCGGATGTAGTGGCTTTTTCCGTATACACTTCTACCTATGGTTGGGCCCGAGAAGTGGCAGCTCAAATCAAGGAGCGTTGTGGGGTTGCGACAGTGGCGGGAGGGATCCATTCGACACTTGTCCCGGAGCAGGTAATAGCCGATCCGTGCTTTGATTACGTGCTTATCGGAGAAGCGGAAAATTCTTTTCTGCATCTGCTGCGCGCTATCTCTGATTCCGCTTCCCTTTCGACAGTCCCCAATCTCTACTATCGGGAAAACGGGAGGATTAAGAATACCGATTTGTGCCCTGCGATACAGGACTTAGATACCCTGCCTTTTCCCGATAAAGAGCTTTTTTTCGACTATGTCCGTTATCAGGACGATTACGCAATAATGACTAGCCGGGGTTGTCATTTCAGCTGTAGCTATTGCTGTGAAAGCTATGTCAACTCTTTATACCGCGGGACGTTTTTTCGCAGGAGAAGCGTCTCATCGGTTATAAGTGAACTGGAGTCCCGTAAAGGTGCCTTTGACTTCCGGGAAGTCATGTTTTTTGATAGCATTTTCTTCACAGACCGGAAATGGCTGAAAGATTTCATTGAGCAGTATAAAAAGAAGATCAATGTACCATTTCGCTGTGTCGGGCACGTCAACTATTTCGATGAAGAAGTCGGACGCCTCCTTAAGGACGGGGGATGCTATGGAATTGATTTCGGGATCCAGACTTTTAATGAGCAGATCCGCTCCGGCGTGCTCGGACGTAAAGAGAGCAATGGTCAGGCATTGAAAGTATTCAGTTCCTGCGATTGCCTAGGACTGCGCTATGATGTCGATATCATGTTCGAGTTACCGGGAATCCAGGAACAGGACTATAAAGACGTTATCGGATATGTCGATAAAATGAGGCTGTTAAACCGGATCAAATGTTTTAACCTCTCATATTATCCCCGTTTGCCGATTCTAAATGCGGCTTTAGGGCAGGGCATATTGGATGAGGCGGATTTAAAAGATATCGAAAACGGGGATTTTGCGGATTACTATCATCGCGATTCACTCAAGGACAGGAGAATGAAGCGGGTCAAGGCGAGTTTTCAGAAGCTTTTCAAGGTTTATCCTGCGCTGCCGCGGCCGGTTAGCAGGTTTGTTGTGAGTAGCGGGTTGTATCGGTCCTTTTGGCTGGTGCCGGCAGTTTTTGTTATCGCGCTGCAGTTCTTCGCCGGAATGCGCAATAAAGACATCCGTTTCTCGATTTACTGCAAGAACTATATTTTTCAGATCAAGAGGCGTTTAGGCCTAACTTCTTAAGAAAGAATGAAAAAAAATATTTTTTTCCGGGTTATTGCTATTTTGTTGGTAATGTCAGCAATGGTCATGTTCCTTGAATTTATGGTAAGGCTGTGGGGACCGCGGTATTACCGGTTTAACAATCTTAGCCAGGAATATTATACGAATCCGCGCGGATATCACCTTCTCCTGCGCCAGGAAGGAAAAGACGCGGTTTACGGGCTTAATTATCAGTTCAACGCGCGCGGCTACCGGATGCCCGATGCCGGTTTCAAAAACGAAGAAAAGGCGTATAAATTTGAGCATTTCATCCTTGGGCTGGGGGATTCCTTTACTTACGGAAGAGGGGTCAAATACAATGACCTCTACTTAACGATTTTACAAAAGCTTCTATTAAAGAGCGGATTCCAGGTCGGTATAGACAACTGCGCTCAGGTGGGCGCAAACATTGGACAGATTGTTGAAACTTACGTCGCCGAGGCTTCCAAAAGGAAGTATGTAGCTGTAGTGTATGGTTTTGTTCTAAATGATTTTGGCCTGGAAAATGAAAGAAAAATTATCGGTAATGACTTCATTGATTTTAATAACGGCGGTTATGCTTATGACCGTTTTAGGTCCGTGTCGCGCCTTTATAACTATATTTGTTATCTTGTGGAGAAAATGCGCTTGCACCAGTTTACTATCCAGGAATACAAACGATCATTTCAGGGCGAAAATGCGCAATTAAAGTTCGGACTCCTTGAGGCATTGAATAAGCGAATTATAACGGACAGCGGGGAGTTGGTTGTTATGATCTTGCCTTTACTCTATGATTTTAAGCGTTATCCCTTCCGCGACATACATGAAGCAATCGCTGGATTTTGTCTTTCACGCAATATCTTGTTCCTTGACCTATTGCCGGTTTTTTCAAAGTACCGGGCTGAGGACCTATGGGTCAATCCGACTGACCACCATCCGAATGAGATCGCCCATCGGATTATTGCAGGTGCCTTGTTTGACTTTTTGTCTAAAAATCATTTGACCGATTAATTTTGTAACGGGAAAAAGAATGAGATTAAGGACGAAATTATCTATCGCCGCAACATACGCTTTCTGCAAACTTACCGGGAAGAGGAAGCCGCTATTTGTCTCGTGGGGGATAACCAATCGCTGTAACCTGCGTTGTCGCTATTGCGATGTAGGGGAGCTTGGGACTCAGGAACTGAATACTGCACAGGCCTTGAAAGCGATAGACCTGTTTTATGATAGCGGCACGCGCCTTATACGATTTACAGGAGGGGAACCGCTTATCCGGGATGACATCGCGCAGATCATCTGTTACGCGAAAGAGAAAGGGATAAGGGTATTTATTTCTACAAACGGGCATTGGTTTGAAGAAAGAATGAAGGCTATCGGTGCCGTTGACGGCGTGAAGATCAGCGTTGATGGTCCCTTGGAGGTTCATGACGCGGCACGCGGCAAGGGCTCGCATGAGACAGCGATAAGGGCGTGTGAATACGCCCGGGACCACGACATCCCTTTTTCTATTGTCGCGGTTTTGAATCGCCTCAATCTTTCCGCAGCAGCCTATCTTATCAGTTTGGCAGGGGAATTAAAAACAAGGGTATTTTTTCAGCCAGCTACCGCGCATACATTGTTCAGTGATAAGGTTAATCCCCTTGCCATTCAAGCTTACGAATATAACGCGATTTTCAATAAATTATTGGCGCTTAAGAGGGGCCAAGCTCCTATCGGTAATTCTTTTGCCGGCCTACGTTATTTTCTATCCTGTCCGCAGAAAAAACTGAATAAGTGTGCCGCAGGAAAACATTATTTCCGGCTTGACGCCTGCGGCGGTCTCTACGCTTGTTTAAGGCCTTTGCATGCAAACAGCGGGGTGAATATCCTTCAAGAGGGTATCGATAGCTGTTTGAAGATGATCAATCCGGAGTCCTGCGAGAGATGTTCCGCTGCCGACATGATCGAGCTCAATCTTTTGCTTAGAGGCGACCCGGAAGCGGTTATTAACTATACAGGAATAAGGTGAGATGCTTACTAGTCTGCTAAACCGAAAAATACCCAAAAGGACCATCATCGCTGATCCCTCGGAGATATGGGAGATTATTGCCTTGATCAGGAAGGGGATGGTCAATAGCGGGCCATTTATCGCGTCTTTTGAGCGGCTGTTCAGAGAATACGTTGGCGCAAAGGAGGCGGTTGCTTTATCGTCAGGCAGGTTTGCTTTGTATATGATTTTAAGCCGATTAGGCCTGAAGCAGGGAGATAAGATCCTGCTTTCAGCCTATAATTTCAGAGGCGTCCCCCAGGCATTGATCGCAGATGGTTTTATCCCGGTTTACGTTGACGCCGACCCCCACAGCTATCAGATGGACATTTCAAGGATAGAGGAGCGGATCGACAAAAAAACAAAGGCGATTATCGCGACGCATTTATTCGGCCATCCCTGCGACATGCAGGGGATCTCGAAGATCGCAAAGAAATATGGTCTTTTTGTGATTGAAGACGCCTCTCACGCGCTGGGCGCCTTTTATCGCGGCTCGCATGTGGGCACGTTTTCCGATGCCGGATTCTTCAGTCTTACCGGAAGCAAGCCCCTGACTACGTCGTTCGGGGGGATGATTGTGACAAATAACGCTTCTTTAGCGCAAGAGCTACGCGCTGATTTGGCGGGCTACGGATTTCCTTGTTTTAAGGATGTGCTCGGCGAGCGGATGAAAACGCATTGTTACGCGATTTTGACGCACAAATATTTTTATGATTTATGCGCGTATCCGATCAGCCTTATCGTCTCGGCGTTTGGCGTTGATAGCCTGGATATTTACAATCGCTGCAAAAAAAGAGAGCTTGCTCAGGAAAAGTTCCGGTTTACCAACGCGCAGGCCTGCGTTGGTGTCCGGCAGTTTAGTTCCGTGATAAAATCAATAGCCAGGCGCAGAACCTCTGCGGAATTGCTCTTAAGGCATTTACATCCCGCTATTGCCCAGCAAACTATTCAGGATGAAAGCCAGCCAAGTCATTTTATGTGCGCTTTTCAGGCTAAAGATAAACGAAAACTAGCAAGGCGTTTACTTGTAAACGGTATAGATATAAACCTGAATTACGCCCTCAATTGCGCAGCTGGATCGCCAGATATTTATTGCGACCAGGCGGATAAGTTAGGGA
>CAYGZJ010000118.1:0-4620 GCA_964354335.1 uncultured Planctomycetales bacterium
CAGGCTGCACGCAGAATTCGAGCGCCTTGCTAAAGAAGGAAAGGATCCCGGGGTTTTGTTGGGCGAGTTGAATGATTTTATTGTACAAGATTTTAAGGGCATCAATATGTATCTTTCGGCCTTCTGCTGTCAGCTGGATTTTAAGTCTAATATCCTGTCGTATTCTAATCACGGCCATCCTCCTCAGTATATTTACCGGGTAACTGAATCATGCGTTGATTCTCTGGAATCACAGGCCGGACTTTTGGGCATGCCATTACCCGAAAACGACATATATCAGCGCGATATCCCTTTTAATAAAGGTGACCGGATCATGCTTTTTACCGACGGGTTAATTGAGGTTAGAAATAAAGACGGAGCTGCCTTCGGAAAAGAGAGGGTCGAGGCTTTTATCCGCAAGAACAACCGTATGGATGTGGATTTTTTCAACCACAGATTATTGGATGAAATGAATGTTTTTAAGCGCGATAAATTTGAAGACGATATTTTTATTTTAAGTATTAAGATAAAATAGCCAGGCAGTAAATACTTCTCTGTTGTTATTGCGAATAATTATTGATTGTGGTATAAGATAACAAGGATTTAATAAAGGAGGAAGCATGTACAAGAAAATAGTTTTTATGATCATGGCGGTATTTGTTTTATCCGGCGTTACAGGCGCGATTGCCCAGAATAAGGAATTGAGCAAAGATGAGCTTATCGCCGTGGCTACGGAAGAGGTTAAAAGTAAGGGGATAGATGTTGAAGGAGTGACAATTGTTTATGATGAAGGGAATAAGCTGTGGGCAGAGACATTGGGAAAGGCGACTGTGCAGGATGAGTCCCCGAATTACGGCATACTCAGGAAAGGCTTCTTAAAGAATTACCGTACTGTGTACTTTGATTTTAAAGAGCCATTGCCGGATATATGGGTCTTTATTGACAAGGATACCGGTGAGGTATTGGAGGTTTACACGGGTAAATAGAGTTTTTGTATTGCAAAACATAAGAAGCCCTCTGTGAATCATAGGCAGAGGGTTTTCTTTCCTATCAGGCCGATGAAAGTCACTATTAAAGCAAAGCCGCAGGATTTTATCGTAGAGGAAATCGCTAAACTGCCTTTAGTTAATAAAGGCGCTTTCGGAGTGTATTTGCTTGCCAAGAGCGGAAGGAATACGGTCGAGCTTTTGCATGAACTTAGCCGTAGATTGCGTATTCCTGCCGCGGCGTTTTCCTACGGCGGAAGGAAGGACCGGCACGCCCAGACTTGTCAATACATAACGATAAAATCCGGCCGAATACCTGAGATAGGCGAAAAGAGTTATTCCCTCAAATTCATAGGTTTTATGCGCAGGCCCATGAGTCCTGATCTTATCGCCGCAAATAAGTTTGAAGTTGTTGTGAGAAGATTGAGCGAAAAAGAAGCCCAAGGCGCCTGTGCCGAAATTGATACGGTAAACAGATTCGGATATCCTAATTATTTTGATGACCAGCGTTTCGGTAGCTTTGATGGCCGGCAGGGGTTCCTGGCTCAAAAGGTTTTGAAAGGCGAGTATAACGGCGCGCTAAAGATTTATCTTACTTCTACGAACCCGGACGATACCGGTAAAGAAAGAGAAAGGAAGCGCTACATATTTGAACACTGGAAAGATTGGGAGATTTGTTCTGCGCATGCGGCAGGCGTATTTGAAAAAGAGGCTTTTGATTTCTTGAAGAAGAATCCCACAAAATTCCTCGAGGTGCTTAAGAGAATCAGCCCGCAAGAGCTGACAAGCTATATTTCTGCCTATCAGGCTTATCTTTGGAATGAGATGGCAAAAAGAATAGTTTCTTTGGATAGCGCAGGGCCATACAAGAAGCACGAAGGAGCGGCAGGAGACTATATTTTCTATGCGCAGTTGAAAGATTCCTCTCTTTCAAAGTTAATTTTGCCTGTTCCGGGGCCGAAAGCAAAGATCGATAATGAGAGATACAGGGAAATTTATGAAAAAGTGTTGGTGGGCAATGGCATCAAGAGCGCTTCTTTCAATAAGATGAAGCTGCGCCAGGCGTATTTTAAATCTTTTCCGCGGCAGCTTATCGTTAGGCCGCAGGAAGTCAATTTTAGCGTTGATTCTGATGAAATATATAAAGATAAGAAGAAGCTTATACTTAAATTTACCCTTGGCCGCGGAAGTTTTGCTACAATGTTCATAAAGCGTATTTTTGCTTAAAGAGTAAGAAGGGTTCTTGCCATTAGATATTTCAATTTACTATCGTAACTCTTTGATTTGATTATACTTAAATACCCCAGAAGCGTCCCCAAGGTTTATTGACATTTTTTAGAAATATAGTACAATATATCAATGTTTGTAGATAGGGTATGGGAACTTGATATGTTTACAAGGAGGTAGTCATGCGTTTAGTTGCTATTGTGTGTCTGGCGGTATCGGTTGTGTTTATGTCGGGTTGTGTCACCACTAAGCGTTACAAAAATGACATCGAACAGCTTCAATCCAAGGTAAACGACCTGGAAGCCGCATCCAAGCAGCGCGTTGACGCGGAAAGCCAGCTAAAGGATATTGAAGCGGCAATGCAGAGGCAGTCTGAGGTCAATGATGCCCTGCGGCGCGATCTGGATATAGCAAAAAAGAGATTAGATGATTCCCAGAAGAGGATTAACGCCATCACCAAGGGTAAGGGGCAGGGAAAGTCTCAGCTTAATATGCCTAGCGCCAAAGAAATACAGGAGGCCCTGAGTAAGGCCGGTTTTTACGCAGGCACGCTTGACGGGGTTATCGGCCCGGGGACAAAAGAGGCTATCCGCAAGTTCCAGGAAGCAAATCAGCTTACCCCTGACGGAGTAGTCGGCAGTAAAACCTGGACGCTTCTGGTCAGATACCTTGAAGAAAAATAGGCAATCATTTCCCTAAGACCTTCTTAAGATAATACATGGTTGCCCCGAAAATCAACAGCCTTTCCCAGTGCAGGGTGTTTTTTGACTTTGATAATACCCTGACTTCTTTTGACGTTCTTGACCAGATCATCGAGCGCTTTTCCGTTGATAAAAAGTGGGTGGCGCTTGAGGAGAAATGGAAAGACGGGGCTATCGGTTCGCGCGCCTGCCTTAAGGGCCAGCTGCGCTCAGTGCGGATTTCCAGGAAAAACCTGTTAGCTTACCTTCGCCGCGTCAAGATCAATCCGTATTTTAAGAAGCTTTTGTTCCTTCTTAAGAATCATTCTGCGGGCCCGGTTATCCTAAGCGACGATTTTCATTTTGTCATTGATTCGGTCCTTAGCAACAACGGTATTAAAGGGGTGCGGGTACAGGCGAATAACCTGAGATTCCGTAAGGATATATTACTTCCTACTTTCCCGCACACCAATAAGAGCTGCTGGAAGTGCGCTCATTGTAAGACAAAAAACTTGCAAAAAGGCAGGAAAAATAGTAAAATCATTATTTATGTAGGAGATGGTTACTCGGATATCTGCCCCGCGCAAAAGGCGGATATCGTCTTCGCTAAAGGCAATCTGCTGAAGCATTTTCGCGCGAATAAGTTATCCTGCAATTCTTTTCATAGCTTGCGGGATGTGTATGATTATTTCAAAAAAATCCATGAATCAGAAAACCGCTAAAAAACCCGCTAAATCAGTAAAATCGAATACGGATGAGCTTCTGGCCCTGGAGGCAAAATACTGCTCCTGGGGGGATACGGTCCATTATGCCGAGAAGCTGAATATCTTCAACCGTTCGCAGGGTATTTATCTCTATGACCGGGAAGATACGGAGTATCTTGACCTGCAGATGTGGTATTCCGCGGTTAATTTCGGTTATAAGAATAAACGCCTGAATGACGCGCTTAAGCGCCAGCTTGACACTCTGCCGCAGCTTGCCTGCCAGTATCTGCACGAAGAAAAGATCCGTCTCGCCGCGAAGATCGCGCAGCGGGTCGAGCGGACATTTGAGACCAAGGGAAGGGTGCATTTTAATGTCGGCGGCTCACAGGCAATAGAGGATGCTATTAAACTGGTGCGTTCCGCAACCGGCAGAAACCTCGCCTTTGCTTTTATGGGGGGCTATCATGGCCGCACCCTTGGCGCTTCCGCCATCACCTCAAGTTTCCGCTATCGCGAGAAATTCGGCCACTTTGCCGACCGCGCGCTGTTTATCCCGTATCCGTATTGTTTTCGTTGCCCCTATGATAAAAAGAGGGAATTCTGCGATCTTTACTGTATCAAGCAGTTTGATAAACTCTTTGAGACAGAGTATCATTCGGTGGTCAATAAAAAAACTAACAAGTGCGAATTCGCGGCATTTTATATCGAGTCGATTCAGGGGACCGGCGGTTATATCATTCCGCCCTATGAATATTTCTCCCGCTTAAAAGAGATCCTGGATAGGTACAATATCCTTCTTATTGATGACGAAGTCCAGATGGGATTCTTCAGGACCGGTAAGTTTTTGGGAATCGAGCATTTTAATGTGGAGCCGGATATTATTGTTTTCGGAAAGGCCCTTACCAACGGTCTTAATCCTTTATCCGGCATCTGGGCAAAAGAGAAGCTGATTTCTCCCGAAGTTTTCCCTCCCGGTTCAACCCACTCCACATTTTCAGCTAACTCCCTGGGTACTGCTGTAGGCCTGGAGACGATGAAGCTGAT
>CAYGZJ010000119.1:0-4613 GCA_964354335.1 uncultured Planctomycetales bacterium
AGATTTCTGAGATCGAGAATAAACTGAAGGTTAATCCGAGAGATTATAGCGCCACGATTAAATTGGGAGAGGCTTATTTCGAGTTAATGAATTTTGCAAAGGCGGAAGAGTTTTTTAAGAAGGCTATTGAAATAGATCCAAATAACTATATGGGTTATTTTAAGCTCGGAGGTCTTTACGAAGAGCTTGATCAGGTCGGCCAGGCAGAAGAATTTCTGTATAAGGCGTATAAATTGAATCCGAACAGCTCTGAACTTTTAGCTGAACTGGGGACGTTTGAAATTAAGAAAGTAAGGAAGCCGACAGAAAAAGCAAGAGGCTTTTTAGAAAAAGCAGTAGCGATCAATCCGCAAAGCTCTGATGGATGGAGTAGATTTGGTGATTATTATATAAATATGTATGCAATTACAAGCGATAAATCGTATTTGAATAACGCTATTCAGGCGCTTAATAAGGCTATTCAGATTGACCCTGAATTGCCTACAAATTATTTACGATTAGCAAACGTATATTCTAAACAGGAAAGGTATGCAGAAGCCGAGCAGATTATTCAGCCCCTTATTAGTAAAACTACTCATGATGCGTACCCGAGGCTTCTAGCCAAAATTTATACAATACAAGGGAGGACCGCTGAAGCCGAAAAGATGTATAGCGAATCGATGAAGCGTAATCCCATTAAGGCGGAGCAATATTTGGCCCTAGCAGAGATTTACTATAAACAGGGTGATATTAGAAAAGCGCGGGAGTTTTTGAAAAAGTGTTTGGCGATAAATTTCAAATGGGTTCCGCAGTATATAGGACTAGCTAATTTTTCGGTTGTTTTGGGAGAATATTATCAGGCAGAGACTCTTCTGAAAAAAGCGCTGGAGCTTGATCCTAAGAGGGGAGAAACCTACGAAGCGCTTGGCGAGCTTTATATTGCCCAGGGTAATGTCGCCGAGTCAGATAAATCTTTTAAAAAAGCTATCGAACTAACTCCAATGTTTGAGTTATCGTATGTAAAAATGGGCGCATTGCTTGAAGGTCGCGGTGATGTTACTGCTGCGGAGAATTTGTTCAAAAAGGTTGTAGAGATAAATCCCGAAAACGTAGAAGGTAACGTAAGGTTGGGTTTTATCAATTTAAAGAAGAAAGATTTTGCCAAGGCGCAAAAGTTTTTTGAGAAGGTGCTGAGCAAGGATACCCGGGGTGACGCGTATTTAGGGCTGGGGGAAATATCGCTTGCCCAGGGCGATAGCGTAAAGGCTGAAAGCCTGGCTAAGAAGGCCATGCAATTAGACCCTAAGAATCCTAATCCGTACATTTTTCTTGGCTCAATGAGTTTGCGTGCCAATAATTATGATCAGGCCGCGAACTATCTTAAGAAGTCGGTAGAGCTGAGCCCCACAGATGCGGGGGTCTGGAAAGCACTTGGAGACTTATATCGAAAGAAACAAGATCTTAGGGAGTCGGAGAAGGCCTATAATAAAGCCGCGGAGTTGAATCCTGGAATTAAAGACGTATACTTGAGCTTGGGATATCTTTATCAGGAGGCTGCGAATCCCGGGCAGGCAGAGCTTATGTTTAAAAAACAGATAGAGTCAGACCCTGGTAATAGCGAAGCTTATAAAGGCCTGGGTGAGGTATATTACGCGCAGCAGAAGCTCGAATTGGCTGTGGAGGCCTTGCGTAAAGCAGCAGAACTGAATCCTACTAATGATTATATCTATGTAGACTTAGGCTGGGTTTATGAGAGCATGAATAATGACAATATGGCAAAAGAATCATTCTTTAAGGCGATGAAGATCAATCCGCGGAATCCCGATGCTTCAAGGGGAGTGCAGGATCTCTCCATGAAGAAAGAAACAAAATGGACTCTGCCGGGCGCTTCTTCCGAGGCCGACTCTTCTGCAAAACCCGAAAAATGATCTTTTGATTGATATTGTGCCGAACAGGGGGGATTTATTTATGCGAGACACTTATGTTGTGTCAATTCTAAGGAGAATATTCTGCGCGGTTATTTTCTTGGGGATCGCAATTATCCAGCCGAGTTCGTTATGCTGGGCAGAACGTAATTATTGCGCTGAGGAGGCGAGGTTAAAAAAGCAGGTAGTTTCAAAACCTGAAGATTATGATGCCTATCTGGCGCTGGGCTGGCTGTATAAAGAGACGGGCAGTTACTTGTCGTCAAAACATTCGTTTGAACAGGCAGTTAAGATCAATCCATCTGACCAGCGGGCGTACTCCGGCTTAGGCTTTATTTTTTTGGAGCAGGGTTTTTTGGTCAAGGCGGAAGAGTATTTCCGCAAGGCAATCGCGTTAGATGAAAAGAGTGATTTTGCCTCTTGCGGAATCGGTTGGTTATGGCTAGAGCGCGGAGATCTTGAGCAGAGCAGAAAAACGTTTGAGAACGCCTTGCAGCTTAATAAAAACAGTGATTTAGCGTATACAGGCCTTGGGTTTGTGTGTTTAAAGAAGCTCCAGTATCTTGAAGCAAAAAAGTACCTTGAAAAAGCCATACAGATAAAACCGGAGAATGATGAAGCAAGCGCCGGACTAGGCTGGGCATATTCAAAACTCAAAGATGGGGCGAAGGCAAACGCTTGTTTTAAGAGAGCGATCGGTATATACCCGCGCAGTGCCCTTGCGTATTCCGGTTTAGGCTATCTTTATTTGGATCACGGCAGATCAGAGCAGGCCCAGCAGATGTTTGAAAAAGCGCTTTTGGTCGATCCGGCCAGGGAAGACGCTTATCGTGCCTTGGCTGCGATTTATAAGGCAAAAGGAGAAGTATCTAAATCTCAGGAGTGTCTGGCAAAGGCGCGTAGCATCAAGCCGGAATAGACTGCTTTTAAATGCTGTTTTCCGTTGTCATCCCTACCTATAACAGTAAGAACTATATCCTCTCTTGTCTTGATTCCCTATTTCTCCATAATACCAATCCGCCGGAAGTCATAGTAGTTGATAACGGGTCTTCAGACGAAACAGTCGCTTTAGTGAAAAAGAGTTATCCGGCGGCCGTGGTAATCGAGAATCCGGTAAATCTCGGAGCCTGTGCAGCGAGAAATCAAGGCGTTGCCGTAGCTCACGGAAGCTGGGTTTTGACGCTTGATTGCGATGTGGTCCTTAAAACAGGTTTCTTGCTAGAAGCAGGCAGTTCTATAGCAGCGCTTGATGAGGATGTGGCAGTAGTCCAGCCTAAGGTCATGATGTCGGACAGAGAAAGGATCTACTCTTGCGGCATACACTTGTCCGCGGTAAAAAGATTTTACGATATTGGCCGAGGCCGGTACGACCGGGGGCAATATGAGGATAATAGAACTATCTTTGGCGCTTGTTGTGCTGCGGCGTTCTATAGAAAAACAATACTAGAAGAGGCAAGAGATGAATTCGGATATTTTGATGAGCGTTTTTTCTTTCTTGTCGAGGATGTGGATTTAGCGTGGCGGATAAAGAGAAAAAACCGAAAGGCAGTTTTTTGCCCCAGAATGGTCTGTTTCCACGCCGGAAACGCTTCCGCGACCGGCAGCGCAGTCAGGCAGTTTCTTTGTTTTCGTAACCGGAAACTGATGATTGCTAAGAATGAGAACTTAATCGGCAGGATAAGAATTGCTCTTACCGGTTTTTGGTATGATATTCCCCGCACTATCTATTTGTTTATCGTTAATCCTCTCGTCAGAAAGCAGACAGCCAAGCAAGGCCCACCATATTAAGGTTATCTCCGGCAGGAAGAAAGCAAAATCAAAGAGATTGTGGATCAAGAAAACAAGGATCGCCCCGACTATATAGATGGTTTCTTTCTGGGGCAGGCGTAAAGCGTTTTTCAGTATGCTGGTGAGCAACCAAAGAAAAGAACATAAACCTAAGATGCCTGTTTCCGCCCAAAGCTGTAAATAGGAGTTGTGGCTAAAGCGCGAATTATTGAGGTTAAAGTTTCCGGTCCCCAGACCGTATAGAGGAGAGGATCTGATGGCCTGCCAGGTGTCTTTCCAGTATTGAAGCCGCATTGTTGCGGAAAATCCGGGCCTTGCGTGCTCGCTGTTTGTCATTGAGCGAAGGAAAAAAATAATCGCGATAATCGCCAATGTGATCCCCAAGGTAAAAATATGACGTTTTTTGATCTTTGGGCTTAGGCATAAGTAGATCCCAATGACAATGATAATGCTAAATAGCGCTCCGATGGATTTGGTAAGAAACAGCGCGATTGCCAAAGGGAGAATAAATATAAACCTGTCTTTATACGCAAAAGCAAGAGGCAGCATCATCGCCAGGTATCCGCCAAGGATATTGGGGGTAATAAATGGGAAAAATATCCTTTTTCTGCTTATGTAATCAAGGGCAAAGCTGTCCTTAATTTTCTCTTTTACCATGTATTGTTCAATGTGACGGAATCCGTAGAAGTACTGGTAAATCGCCAAGAGGCTTATTATCAGGGAAGCGAATACCGCCAAACGGATGATTTTTTTCTGCTGGGTAACGTTTAATGAAGCGGCGATGATAAGAATAAGCAGCCCGCTTAGATAGCCGTATAGCCCGGCGAGGCTGACTATTATATCTTTTGAGAGCGATGTGGAAATAAGTAGGGCCAGGCAAAAGAGCGCAAAGGGATATTTTATCGGCCGGAGCGTTTTAAA
>CAYGZJ010000120.1:0-4605 GCA_964354335.1 uncultured Planctomycetales bacterium
AAGACCGGCCTTAAACCAAGGATCTGCAGCTACATGCCTCATCATGGCGAAGAGCCGCCGATCTCCGGCAGCCGCGGTTCCGGGGCAATTTTCTTCTCTTGCTGCAATATGAGTTGCGTCTACTGTCAGAACTACAAATTTAGCCAGCAGGGGGAGGGCAGGGAGGCGTCTTTTGAAGAGCTGGCCGCGATCATGCTGGAGCTGCAGGGGATGGGCTGTCATAATATCAACCTTGTCAGCCCAACCCACATCATGCCGCAGATCCTGCAGGCCTTGTATCTGGCTATACCTAAAGGACTAAATTTACCTATAGTTTATAATACCGGCGGTTACGAGCTTCCTGAAATAATAGAACTACTTGACGGAGTAGTCGATATTTATCTGCCGGATATGCGCTACGCGGATACGGAAATGGCTAGCAAGTATTCCCAGGTTGCGGATTACCCTCGCTATAATCAGGCGGCGGTAAAAGAAATGCACCGGCAGGTGGGTATTGCGGATATCGATGATAGCGGTATAATAAAAAGAGGCCTTATTATCCGGCATCTGGTGCTTCCCAATAACATTTCAGGGACCGATAAAGTAATGAAGTTTATTGCGCAGCAGCTCTCGAAGGACACCTATATCAGCCTGATGAGCCAGTACACTCCTTATTATCAGGCAGAAAAACATGCGGATATTTCCCGAAGGCTCACCATTGAGGAGTATCAAAAGGCGCAAGAGCAGATGCACTTTTATGATCTGTTCAACGGCTGGACGCAGGATGCCGGAGGCTTAGAGCGTTTTGCCGGAATCCATATAAAACCGATATTTAAAAAAGAGGAAAATGACTCCTAATAATCTCGGTGAATTGTTACGCTACAGCTCCCATAAATATCCAAAGCGGACGGCAATTGTCTTTGGTTCAAAGAAGATAAGCTATAGGGCGCTTAATGAGGCAACTGATCATATTGCCGCCGGCCTGATCCATTTGGGTATAAAAGAGCAGGATAAGGTCGCAATCTTCCTGGATAATTGCCCTGAGTTTGTGATCAGCTATTACGCGATCCTTAAAGCGGCTGCTGTGGTGGTGCCGATAAATTATATGTTTAAAATGGAAGAGGCGCGCTATATCCTGGAAGACAGCGAGGCATCCTGTATCATCACTTCCCGGCCGTACCTGGATATGGCTGAAGAATTACGCCTTAGGGTAGATTGTCTTAAAACCATCATTTCTACCGCAAAGGCCAAGGACCATGTAATCGATATCCACAAGATACGCCGCTCGGATACAGGGGGTTTAGAGAAGGTCACAGTTAATCCGCACGACTTGGCAGTGATTTTGTATACTTCAGGGACAACCGGCCATCCTAAAGGAGCGATGCTCTCGCACCATAACCTGGTCTCCAACGTCGTTGATTCTGCGCAGGCGATCAGGGTAACGCGCAAAGACGCGGTCATCTGCATCCTGCCGCTTTTTCATTCTTTTGCCGCTACCGTTTGCATGAATCTGCCTTTACTCATAGGCGCAAAGATGGTTATAATGAAATCGTTAAGGCCATTTAAACGCGTTATCCGCTCCATACGTAAAAACCGCGTCACGATCTTTCCCGCTATACCATCGATCTTTACTATTCTTAAAGATATGAAGATGCCGAAAGTTTTTCACACTCCGATGATTAAACTTTTTAACCCGGTTAAGATCTGTATTTCCGGAGCGGCAGCGCTTCCGGCTGAGACTTTTAAGGGTTTTGAGAAAAAGTTCCGCACGCCGCTTTTGGAAGGTTATGGCCTGACTGAAGCTGCTCCGGTTGTGACCTTAAATCCTTTACGGGGTAAGCGCAAGCCCGGGTCCATAGGTTTATCTTTGTCCAAGAATATTGAATTAAGAATAGTCGATGATAAAGGAAATGATTTGACTTCGGGGGCTATCGGAGAGCTTCTGGTGCGCGGCCCCAATGTCATGCAGGGTTATCTTAAGCAGGAGGGAGCAAGTTCTGAGACGATAAAGGACGGCTGGCTTTATACCGGGGATATGGCGCGAATTGATAAAGAAGGGTATGTTTTTATTGAGGGCAGAAAAAAAGAAATGGTGAATGTGCGCGGTTTGAATGTATACCCCAGGGAGATCGAAGAAGTCCTGTATCAGAATCCTAAGGTCAAGGAGGCTGCGGTGATCGGGATCGAGGATGCGCATAAGGGAGAAGTGCCTAAGGGATTTATAGTCTTGCAGGATGGCGTAGGAGCTTCGGAGCATGAGATCTTGCAATACCTGCGGCAGCGGCTTGCGCCGTATAAAATACCTAAGTTTATTGAATTTAGAAGCTCATTGCCGAAGAATACTACGGGCAAGATCTTAAAACGCATATTGACCGATGAAGAGCAAAAAATTAGGAAATAGATTCGCGCGTTTCTTTCGTTTCGTTTATCTTAAGCTTTTTAGGATAAATGACACGCCGCAGAAAATCGCACTCGGCCTGGGATTAGGTGTGTTCCTTGGCATCCTGCCTGGGACCGGGCCGATCGCGGCATTGGTAGTGGCATTAATTTTACGGTTGAACCGCGCCGCCGCGCTTTTGGGGAGTTTGCTTACTAATACCTGGATCAGTATCGTTACTTTTGTTTTTGCTCTCCAGCTTGGTTCTGGTCTTTTGGGGCTTCAGTGGCAGACAGTCTATAAAAGCTGGGAGAAGCTGCTGCGTAATTTTCACTGGAAAGACCTCATGCAGCTATCATTTGCGGATCTGGTCTTGCCAGTGGTTATAGGATATATTATAGTTTCTTTGGCAATTTCTCTGACTTTTTATGTTATTGCGATTACAATGTTGCGCTTGCGCAAAAAACGTTCAAAAGGAGGTATCCAGATGGCAGGAGTCAAAGAAGTGGGGGAGAAATACCGCTGCAGTGTATGCGGTAATGAAGTTGTGGTGACCAAGGTCGGCGGCGGGGAGCTGGTCTGTTGCGGCAAACCAATGGAGAAACTTAAAGATAAATAGTTTAGCCAGGAGCAGACAATGAAACCAATCTTAATAATTATTTTTCTTTTATGCGCAATAGTAAGCTGTGCTTTTGCTGATGAATCTGTGAAGTTAGGTTTTGATATGAATGATTGGAAGCTAGGATATAATGTTACTAAAGGCACTGATTCCATACTTGAGTTTGTGCCTAGCGGTGAAGCAATTGGAAGTTGGTCTGAGTTATTAACTATCCAGTCGTTTAAGGGGTTGCAGCAAAAAACTACCCCAGCGGAGTTTGCGCAGACTATGAAAAGGCAGCTGGCTGAAACCTGCCCCCAGTTTAGCTGGAAGATCCTTGAAAGTACTTATGCGGGAGTGATGTATGAGTGGACTGTTGCCGGATGCCCCGGTCAGTTTGATCAACAGGAGATCGCCATTGTTATTTCAGGTAATCAAGCGCTATACGTCATTCACTATGCCACTAAAAAGCTTCCTCTGAGCGCAGAACAAGAGCAGGAATGGATCAACAAACTAAGGCTGGTCACCATAATTGCGGGAAAGCCCACTCTTACTAAAGACTGGAAAAGAATAGAATAATTTCCAATGCGTAAAATTAGGCTAAGATATCTCATTTTTATTTTTATATGTTTAAGCGCGCTTTCTTGTTCCAGGCAGGATAGTGTAGCGCCGGTTGTTATTGAGACAAACACCGGCTATGTCCCCGGCATACAGGCAGGCAATTTTGCTCCGGGGCAGCTGGAGGCGCATTATCAGAAGCACGGTTATCAGTTTGGCAATATTACGCAGGAGCAGTATTTAGAAAAAGCGCAGGCCCTCTTAAATGCCGCTCCGGGAAAAGATATAATGGAGAAAAGAAGGGCTAATGGCGATATATTGCATTACCGGTTAAGTACGGGTGAGTTCGCGGTGATGACTGTGGACGGCAGAATCAAGACCTATTTTATAGCAGATTATCAATATTGGATGAGGCAATGAACAAGAAGAGCTATATATGTTTGGTATGCGGATTTGGCGGATTAAAAGAGCCGCCTTATAGTAAGCAGGATGAGCCTTCGTATGAGATTTGTCCCTGCTGCGGATTCGAATTCGGTTTTGACGCAGATAATGATCCGGAAGCATTTGCGGCTTTTCGTCAGCGCTGGATCGATTCCGGGGCCAAATGGTTTATGCCGAAACGCAGGCCAAAGAATTGGGATTTAAAGAAACAGTTGTTAGATATATAAATGTAAGAAGGAGAAAATATGAAAAAACGTATTACGGTAGCTGTAGTAGCCGGGATACTTGTCTTTACTTTTGCTTATGCTCAGGTCGCCGCGGGTGTTATGTTTTTGCGTAAGCGCCTGAATCACATCGCACAGCCGAGTCCTGATGGAGTAGATAGGGTGGTTCAGGAATTGACTACAGAGCTTAATCTTACCCCAGAGCAGCAGGGCAAGGCAAAAGATATTGTTTTACAGGCAAAGAATAGCATAGAGAATGCGCTTACCCAGGCAGGAGCAGCGATTGATAATCTCCTGACCGATGAGCAGAAGGTCAAGTTTGAGGAGACGCGCAAGAAAATAAGAGATGAGATTAAGCCGGGGGCTATTAAAGAAAAATAGCAACTGTTGCATAAAAGAAGGAGCAAAGCATGGAACAGAAACCCTTT
>CAYGZJ010000121.1:0-4600 GCA_964354335.1 uncultured Planctomycetales bacterium
GGCTGCAAAAGAATTCTACGAGAAAAGCCGTGGTATTTTTGAAAATATGCGGCTTAAGAGCGAATTAAGCGATTATTATTTCAATCTGGGCGAGATATGTCTTTTTGAGAAGCAGTATCTTAAGGCGCTGGAATGGTACCGGAAGGGTATTAAAATTGACGAGCAGCACGACAATAAATTATCTTTGGCCAGTGATTATAATATGCTTGGGGAATTATATGTGGAAATGGGAAAGATGGACGAGGCCGCGAATTTCTTTGATAAAGCCTTTATGGTCGCTAAGGGCATAGGCCTGCAGCCTGAGCTGGGTATCGCCTGCCTTAATCTTGCCCGCCTATATAAAAATATCGGAGATCTGCCCAGGGCCCGCCAATATATAAAAGAGGCACAGGGAGTATTGAATTATCTGGATGTGTCTACTCAGGAAGAAGTCAGAAGGGCGTTATTGGATTTAGGGCCGGTTTAGTCCCTACCTTGAAATTTCCGTAAAATTGTGCTATATTTATCTTGCAGTTTGACATTTTGACAATTTGGGTATTTTGACCTACTGACAAAGGCAAACCAGGAGTAATCCTGGGACGTCCTGATGTTTCTCTAAGAAACATATTGAGAGAGAGAAAATCGGGACTCCGATTTAAACGTCGGAGCAAAGCTACCTGTCCGCATAAGAGCCAAAAGGATAGAGGGGCCACAAAATGGGAAATGAACTTGAGCTTGCCTATCAGTCAGTAGGTGGCCTCAAGGTTTTTTGTTTTTAAGGAGAATGATATGAGAAAAGCGCTACGTAGACTCGCGCGTAAAACCCGCAGGCATCACCACAAGAAGCAGCGTAGTTTCTTGGAGATGCTCAGGCTTTATAGCGAGATGCCGGTTTTTCGTTTCTAAGCAAAAAGGGCATCCATGGAAAAGCACGACAAGAAAATAATGACCCATCGTGTTATCACAATGCTCGGCCGAAGTGAAATAGACTTTCTTGATAAGGTAGGCAAGGATGCCCTATTCACAACCGGCCATAAACTCTCCTATAATGATATCCTGCGCGCCTTGATTGATTTCGCGATGGAGCTTGGGATTTCAGGAGAAAAGATAGATTCTGTTTTGATGCTGAAGAAACTGTTGCTTAAAGAGGCCCATAGAACCTCAGAAACTCATTAAAGAAAGGGGGATTTAAGATGAAAAGATTAGCGGGGGTATTCGTATTACTATTGGCGCTTTCCATTTTTATCGGCGCCTATGCTGAAGAAGCAAGTGATGATGGTGCGTGGGTTGATTCGCGGACTATAGACTATAAAAATTCAGCGGTAAATAAACTCGGTCGCGGCATAATCAACACCGCTACTTGCTGGGCAGAGATACCCGGTCAGATCGCCGAGGTCTCCAGAAAACAGGATCCTGTTATCGGTTGGACCCTGGGCTTGGTAGAGGGTACATGTACGGCATTGGTTCGGGGTGTTACCGGCATAGTTGATATACTTACTTTTGCTGCTCCGCCCTATGATAAGCCGAATATGAAGCCGGAGTATGCTCTTACCAGCGCGGATGAGAAAATGAAGGAGTATCTCTGGTAAAATCAACCTAGAGAATTGGAGGGGTGGCTTGGCGCTTTTGGCGCCAGGCACCCCCCGAAGCAGTCCTGCCGGTTTTTTAATCCCACAAAACCTAAAATTAATTGTTAGATTATGCCACCTTCTACGTCTATTACAATAGGAGGTGGTAAAATGAAAAAGATCATTATGGCTGCAGCTGTTAACTTGTGCCTGGTTAGTATTTTTACCGTTGCTTCTTTTGGGTATGAGGTAGTTTGGGAAAATATCGGTAAAGAAAATACTAAAGTCAAGGCGGTATTAGTCCGCCCGGATAATCCGGAGGTCATTTATTTTGGTTCGGAGCGGGGGCTCTATGGATCAGAGGATGGGGGCAAGAATTGGAAAAATATTTCCGCGATTACAGGTCAAAATAAAAGGGTAAACTTTCTCTATTTTGATCCTACGAATACTGATTGTGTGTATGCCGCAAGCGCAAGCGGATTATTTACCAGCTTAAATCAGGGCAGGGACTGGCGCAGGATCTTTAAGGGGAAAAATAGCTGGGAAAATGATTGCACGGCATTGGCTGTACTGTCAGATATTATGTATCTGGGAACTAAGGCGGGGTTTTTTGTAAGCAAGGATAAAGGGCGTAGTTGGCATAAGCTAGGAGGCAAGCTTGCGAATGCACATGTCCTTGCCGTAAAGGCCGGGGCAAAGAATTCGGGATGTGTTTATGCGGCAAGTACACAGGGTGTTTATAAAATCAGGGAGGAAGGAGATTATTGGGAGAGTATTTCTGTCAGCCATGCAGTAGAGGATGAGGATAATATTCAAGATTATGATGAAGATAGCGATGAGCAGGTCAGGGTTTCTTCTGTCCGCGATATCAACATAGATCCAAATCGCATAAATTATCTTTATTTAGCCACTTCGCAAGGGATATATCAAAGTTCTGATGCGGGTAATGCCTGGGAGTCGCTACCTAGCTTTGGTTTGCTGAGCTCTGATATTAAGCTTTTGTTGGTTCTGGGCGATTCCAGCCTTTATGCAGCTTCAAAGACAGGGATCTATACTTATCAAGGGCAGCGATGGCTTGATCTATCTTCCGGCCTTAACTCAGTCGATATAACTTCACTGGATTTTGATAACCGGGGAAATATATACGCTGCATGCCAAGAAGGTTTGTTCAGGGCAAATATCAAGAGCATATCTAATTCTACGAGTAGTGGGTTTTTATCTTTATACACAAAGAATGAGCCGGCGATCTCAAAAGTTCAAGAAGCGGCGATCAGGTATGCTGAAGTCCAGCCGCAGAAGATCCAGCAATGGAGAAGGCAGGCTGCTAAGCGTGCAATTTTGCCCAGGCTCACTATCGGAATTGACAGGGATATCGACAGGACTGTTTCAAACAGTATCTGGGGGACCTATGGCACCACTAATGGCTCCGCAGGAAAATATTATGTTGGACCGGATGATGAGACTAGATATGATAACCGAGGATGGGGAGTGGCTCTTACCTGGGAGCTTTCAGACCTGATCTGGAGCGATAGCCAGACTTCCATAGATACGCGTTCCCGGCTTATGGTGCAATTGCGACAGGATGTGCTTGATGAGGTCACTAAGACATATTTTGAACGGCTACGTGTCAAAATGGAGCTAGACTCGATTGCCCTGGAGGATCGAAAGAAGAGAGTTGAAAAAGAGCTGCGCCTTGAGGAGCTCTCCGCCTCATTAGACGCTCTTACCGGGGGATATTTTTCAGCAAGCACAACTTCATTGGCAAGCCGCTGATCTTGAGAATATCTCTCTAAATACTTGGATCACAAATAATTACCGAGAATGCCTATAGGTGCCGCAATTGCGATCAATTATGGTAGTCCTGTCCTAAAATCTCTTGCAATTTAATCCTGTTTGTGATAATTTATAACTTCCCACGCCGATTTTTATAACCCTTTTAAAAGACGAGGATCAGAAATGAGTTTGAAGCATTTTACTGATAGCAATTTTAAGCAGGAAGTTTTAGGTTCTAAGTTACCGGTTTTAGTTGATTTTTGGGCTACCTGGTGCGGGCCGTGCAAGTTGATCGCTCCGGTTGTCGAGGAACTGGCCAAGGAATATGCCGGCAAGATCAATATCGGCAAGTTAAACGTGGAAGAGAGCCCTAAGGCTGCCTCGCAATACGGGGTCATGTCCATACCGACGCTTATCTTTTTTAAAGACGGAAAAGTTGCGGATCAGATAGTCGGTGTCCTGAATAAAACTGAGCTTAAGCGCAAGCTGGACGAGAATCTGTAACACTAATGAAGAAAATTTTTATCGCTGCCACCAAACAGAATGACGGAAAGACTACGGTGTCTCTCGGTTTGGTCTGTAATTTTAAGGATAAATATAAAAAAGTCGGATTCATTAAGCCGATCGGCCAGCGTTACCTCGAGGAAGAGGGATTAAAGATAGATGAAGATTCGCTGCTTATCGAGGAAGTCTGCGGGATGAAGCGCGGGCTCAAGGATATGAGCCCGATAGCGGTAGAGAAGGGGTTTACCGAGCGCTATATCGCCAAGCCTGACCGCCAATCGATTACAAAACAGATCCAGGATTCCTACCGCCGCATTTCTAAAGACCAGAACCTGGTCGTGGTTGAGGGTACAGGCCATGCCGGAGTGGGTTCGGTTTTTGACCATTCTAACGCAACGGTAGCAAAACTTCTGGGTTCGAAGGTGATTATCATCTCTTCCGGAGGCGTTGGCAGGCCAATTGATGAGATCGTTTTAAATAAGGCCCTTTTTGAGCGGGAGGGGGTCAAGGTTTTGGGGGTTATTATTAATAAGGTTTTGCCGAATAAATTCGACAAGATCAATACGCTGGTGCGAAAAGGCCTTGAGAGGAAAGGCATCAGCGTGTTAGGGGTCATTCCGTATAACCCGATGCTTTCGCGCCCCTCAATGAAACAAATCATTGAAGAAACGGATTTTGAACTTTTGTGCGGCAAGGATTTACTGGAGAATCAAGTTTCACAGGTGATCGTAGGCGCAATGGAGCCCCACGATGCCATTAAATATATCGTTGATGAT
>CAYGZJ010000122.1:0-4558 GCA_964354335.1 uncultured Planctomycetales bacterium
TCCATACGTATCACTGCTCCGAAAAAGCTTTCCAAAGAAGAAATCGAAAAGATGGTCAAGGACGCGGAGAAATATGCCGCTGATGATGCTAAGAAAAAAGAGACAGTTGAGCTGGTTAACCAGGCGGATAACCTGGTATATGCCACTGAAAAAGCGCTAAAAGACTATGGCGACAAAGTCAGCCAAACGGAACGCGCCGCTATAGAGTCAAGTGCTAATGATTTAAAAGCAGCGATCAAGGATCAGAATATCGACCGCATCAAAAAGGGCATGGAAGACCTGACTAAGGCTTCGCACAAATTGGCTGAAGAGGTGTACAAACAGACAGCAGCCAAACAGCAGGGTCAGCCAGGAGCTGGCGCCGGAGCAGGGCCGCAGCAGGAACAGGCTGGGCCGCAACAGGAGCAGCCGGGTCAGGGGGGAAAAGAGGAAGAAATAATTGATGCGGATTTTAAGGAAGAAGATGATAAGAAATAAATTCAAAATTAAAAGTTCAAAATTCAAAGAAAATTCCAAAGGTTAAAGTTTAAATTTTAAATTTTTGGTTTGTTTTGAATTTTGATTTTTGAGCTTTAGACTTAGAAAGATGCCGAATACAACTAAACGCGACTATTACGAGATTCTGGGGGTAAAGAAAAGCGCAAGCCTTGATGAGGTGAAAAAGGCCTATCGTGAGCTGGCGCTGCGCTTTCACCCGGACCGCGTGCCGCATGAGCAGAAAAAGGAATCCGAGGAAAAATTTAAAGAGATATCCGAGGCTTACGCTGTTTTATCCGATTCACAAAAACGCGCTTTATACGATCAATACGGGCATTCAGGAATAGACCAGAAATATGCCTATGAAGATATCTTTAAGGGCGCGGATTTTAACAGCGTCTTTCGGGATATGGGGGATTTTGGCTTTGGCGGCGGTGCCTTTGAGGAGATATTTAGTGACTTAGGATTTGATTTCTTCGGCGGCGGCAGGGGCGTTGGCACTTCCGGATCACGCAGGCGCGGCCGCGATTTACAGATATCCGTAGATATTAGCTTAGAAGAAGCAGCCACCGGAACAGAGAAAACAATAACTGTTCCGCGCTATGAAAACTGCGCGACTTGCGGTGGTAGCGGCGCAAAACCGGGGACAAAGAAAAGCACTTGTCCGCAATGTAAAGGCAGCGGCCGCACGGTTGTCTCCAACGGTTTCTTTCAGCTAGCCCAGGCATGCCAGCGCTGCAGAGGCGAAGGTTCAATGATCCAGTCTCCCTGCCCTGATTGCCGCGGAGAAGGGCGGACTAAGGTCACCAGAAAAATTAAAGTAAAAATACCCGCAGGAGTGGATGTCGGATCACATCTGCGTGTCAGGGGCGAGGGAGAGGCTGGTGCTTCCGGCCACGGAGATCTTTATGTTATCATTGAAATCAGGCCGCATGCCATCTTCCAAAGACACGATAATAATATTTTGACTGAAATCACGGTTAGTTTAAGTAAGGCCATACTTGGCGCCGAGGTGGAAGTGCCGACATTAGGCGGGAAGGTGAGTATGAAGATCCCTGCCGGCACACAAAGCGGTAAAGTTTTTCGGCTTAAGGAGAAGGGGATACCTGATCTGCACGCAAGAGGTATCGGGGATGAGCTTGTGCATATCAACGTGGAAATACCCACCCGCTTAAGCGCAGAACAGCGCCGTCTCATAGAGGAATATGCCCGCCTATCCGGGGAAGATGTCGGCTCCGGAGGTTTCGCGGATAAGATCAAGAAAGCCTTTAAATAAACCCTCCGACATTCCCTAGTTTAAAAGCTATGGGTATTCGGCTTAGGGTAATACTTAAGCGGCTACGGACATATCCGCCTCGGTAGAGGCGGGGAACTTTTGTGCCGCTTAAGTATAAAGGAGCCACTTTATGCCGAATTATGATTATGAATGCTCGCATTGCGGGCATATTTTCGAAGCGTTCCAGCAGATGAGCGATAAACACATTGAGAAATGCCCTAAATGCCACAAAAAAATAAAGCGGCTTATCAGCGCAGGTTCCGGAGTCATATTTAAAGGCTCCGGATTCTACGCTACTGACTACAAGAAGAAAACACCCCCAACCTGCCCCAAAAGCAAGGAAGGATGCAGTGGCTGTCAACATAAAAGCTGATACTGCTGAGGTTGTCCAGGCGCAAAGTGTTAGGCTTTCTATGGCAGAACGCATAAGGCTCTGGATCCCTGTCGCGCTGTGTATGGGGATAACCTTTTACGCTTCGAGTATCCCCGGAAAAGATATCCCGCCGCTTTTCCCATTCAAGGAGATCGTATATCATTTCTTTATTTATCTTGCGCTTGCCTTTTTCTTTTGCAGGGCGCTGAAAAATACGCGCGTGCAAATGACTTTTGCCAGAGTGGTATTGATGACGCTTTTTTTTATACTGCTCTACGGTTTAAGCGATGAATTTCACCAGCTTTTTATTCCAAACAGGTCTGCTTCCGGTTTCGATCTATTGATTGACAGCCTGGGAGGTTTTCTGGGGAGCATTCTTTATCCATGGCTACGATAAAACCTTTTAAGGCGCTGGTCTATAACCAGGAAAAAATCAATAAGCTAGCAGATGTTGTCTGTCCTCCGTATGATGTCATATCCCCTTTACGACAGGATTATTTTCATGAGCTTCATCCCAATAATTTTATACATATACTGCTGGGAAAGGATATAGACGGAGAAGATAAGTACGTGCGCGCCGGAAAAATATTCAAGGAATGGCAGGCAGATAATGTATTTGTCCAGGACGCAAAGCCTACGATATATTTCTATACGCAGCAATACAAGATACAAGGGGAGACGCGCACGCGTTTTGGTTTTATTTCGTTATTACGCTTAGAGGATAAAGATACCTCGGTGTTTAAGCATGAGCTTACGCGCTCAGCCCCTAAAGAGGACAGGCTTAAACTTTTAAAGCAAGTGCATGCTAATTTGAGCCCGATCTTCGTCGTTTTTATGGATAAGAAAAAGATCATTCAAAGGACATATAATAAAGTCCTTAAGAATTCTCCCGCTTCGATCGAGGTCACTGACGAAGAAAAGACAGTGCATAAGATCTGGAGGATTGATTCTGCGGAACTGCTCAAACAATTTGAAGAAGCAATGGCCAAAGAAAACATGTTCATAGCGGATGGCCATCACCGCTATGAAGTCGCTTGTGCTTATCGCGACCAGATGCGCAGGCTCTTAGGCCAAACCCAAGAGGATGAAAGTTTTAATTATGTGCTTTCCTATTTCACTAATACCGATCCGCGGGGACTGTCCATACTTGCGATCCATCGTCTTATAAAACTGGATAGGCAACTTGACCTTAAGGCTTTTATTGAGAAGCTGCGCGAATATTTTGAAGTCGAGGAAGTAAAAGACAAGGCAAAGTTTTTCTTTTTAATGCAAAAGGGCGGCCGCAGCGAACATATGCTGGGCGTTTATAAGGACAAACGCTACTGGCTCTTGCGCCTGAAAAATATCCGTATTCTCGATAAAGAGATGAAGGATAAGCCGAAGGAATATCGCACGCTGGATGTTTCCATTCTAAATCAGATTGTGTTTAAGAATATTCTTGGGATTGAAGTCGAGAATAAGGAGAATATCACCTATAACCCGGACGCAGAGGAGTTCATCAACCGGGTCGATAAGGACCCTTCTCTTATCGCCTTTTTTTTAAATCCGGTTAAAGTGCAGGAGATAATCGCGGTAGCGCTTAATGGGGAGCGCATGCCTGCCAAATCGACTTATTTTTATCCGAAGGTCTTATCGGGACTGTTAATCAATAAACACGAGGGTTAAATTATGGCATTGTTCGGAAAGCCAAAATATACTGTTGTAAGAGTAAGGAAAAAAGAGATACCTGACGGTCTTTGGACAAAGTGCGAAGAGTGCTCTGCGCCTTTGTACAATAAAGCGCTTGAGGAGAACCTAAAGGTCTGCCCGAAATGTAATTACCATTTTGTGCTTGAGGCCGGAGAGCGGCTTAAAATGCTCATTGACGATGGCAGCTTTGAAGAATTTGATGCGGATATGATTTCTGTCGATCCATTGGATTTTAAGGGACCCAAGACTTATAAAGAAAAATTATCGGCGGACCAGGCCTCGACCGGGCTTAAGGATGCGGTTATTTCCGGAGAGGGGCTTTTGGATAAGAAAAAAGTTGTCATTGCCGTAACGGACTCGCGTTTTATCATGGGCTCGATGGGTTCTGTAGTCGGAGAGAAGATCACCCGCGCCATTGAGTTCGCCACTAAAAATAAGCTCGCGATAATTATTGTTTCGGGTTCCGGAGGCGGAGCGCGTATGTACGAGGGTATGTATAGCCTTATGCAGATGTCTAAGACCTGCGCAGCCCTGGCCTTGCACCATCAGGCAAAGCTGCCGTATATATCGGTATTGACTAATCCTACAATGGCCGGAGTCATGGCTTCTTTTGCCGGGGTAGGCGATATCATTGTTGCCGAGCCCAAGGCATTGATAGGATTTACCGGGCCGAGGGTAATCGAACAGACGATACGTCAGAAGCTGCCAGCGGGATTTCAGCGCTCCGAATTTCTTATCGATCA
>CAYGZJ010000123.1:0-4536 GCA_964354335.1 uncultured Planctomycetales bacterium
TAACCTTCACCACAGCCGATATCTAAAACTGTCTTGCCGCTAACATAGTCCTTAGCGAACTGATAAGCGCTCAAATGCCGCGCAATCATCAGCGGAGTTTCTTTTTCAAGAAGGATCCGCTCTCCGGTATTAACTGGCTGTATCATTTAATCTCGGTAAGCTTTGCGTTGATCAGGAAGCCGCTCGCAAACACTTTGATCTGGACGGGAATATTGTCAGTGCCGTTTTTGAGCATGACAATGTCGATGCGGGATTTATGGTAGGGATTTTTATCTTTTCTGCTAATCTGTGATTTTAGAAAATAGAGGCGGAAAGGCTGGTTATTCACTACTATGTCTTTAGGCGTCGCGGTTCCTTTTAGGATATAATTCTTCTGGTTTGTATTGATATGAAAAGCGAATTCCCTGTTTTTGTCGAAATCAAACTGCCGCAAAGTCGCTACCAGCGCAAGCGGATCCTTTGTATCTTCAAAGATCTGCCTGCTAACCCCCTTAATGACCATCGTTCCCTGCTTCTGGTCATAAACAACCTCTTTATAAACATCCTGTTTACCGGTAACAACGATCTTCTCTTTGAATTCGATGGAATTAAGATTAACTGTGTCCACAAAGGAATCAAGGATGGCGTAGCCGCTAAAAAGCGCCGAAACATATTGCAGATTCTTCGCGGTTGCGGTCAGGTGATAAACTTTACCACCTTTATAATCCTCTTCCTTTTTATCCGCGAATATTGCCTCTGCAACCGGGACAAGAGCAAAAAGATAAGCGCGATACCTTAACTCCCCGCCCTGAGGAATACCTTTGGTAGCAAGTCGGGAAATAGTCGCGTTATAATTATTGTTTTTTAAAATGACCAACCCGCATATTGCGGCAACAATCGCAATAAAAATCAAAAGCTTCCTCATAATAGCCTCTTAGAATAAGGTGTAAATAAACGGGGCTACGGCGCTGCCCTGCGAAAGAAATATAAGAATCCCAAACAACAACAGGATTATGATAATGGGAGCCAACCACCATTTCTTACGTACGCGCAAAAACGCCCAGAATTCTTTCAGAATTGCTAACTTACCCATTACTCCTCCTAAAATTGCCTTTCATAACCTTCTCTGCCAGAACCGCTTTTCTCTTTCTTTTTCCAATAAGAAAGGCTGTTTTTATCAATCCTTCTATCCAGCAGATCTAATCTTATTATTTTAATACCAATCCCTATTGGTGTAAAGAGTAAATAAAAGATAATCAGCAGAATAATCCTGGTATTTATCCAGCCTAAAATAAAGGCAAATTTCATCCAGATAATATAAAGCGGCTTCAGCAAATTGGCGAGAAAAATACCCATCATCAAGAATAATCCGGAAATAACCTGAACAGTGGTATTGCTGTGCCCACGCTTAAAGAAAATGATAAGCGCGATAACCGAAAAGGCTATGCTCATGGTTATCCCGAATTTCCTCAAGTTTTCCCTGCTCAGATCAAGTTTTTCCATACCTATCTCTTTCCCTATCTACTACCTACTACATGCTACCTACTGCCTCTTTAATCTAACTCGAACTCTTTCTTCCAGTTACTGTCCTTCTCAATCCGCTGCTGCTCTCTCTTATCCAGCAATAAACTTCCCATCACCAGATAATCCATCTCTGTACGCATAAAACACCTGAAGGCATCTTCAGGCGTGCATACCAAAGGCTCTCCCCTTACATTAAATGATGTATTTATTATTACCGGACAATCGGTAAGTTTATAGAAAGCCTTGATCATATCGTAATAAAGCGGATTATCCTCTCTTTTAACAGTCTGGACTCGGGCAGAATAATCAACGTGTGTCACCGCCGGTATCTGGGACCTGCGGACTTTAAGCTTCTCAAATCCCTTTGCGCTATCTTCAACATGCACGCACTTGTCTCCGCTTACCGGGGAAACCAAAAGCATATAAGGACTTTCTTCTTCCATTTCAAACCAATCGCTTACCTCTTCCCGCAATACAGTAGGAGCAAAAGGCCTGAACGACTCACGGAATTTTATCTTTAAGTTCATCCGGGACTGCATTTCCAAGCTACGCGCATCCCCAATAATGCTGCGCGAGCCTAGCGCGCGCGGACCAAACTCCATCCTGCCCTGGAACCAGCCGATGACATTGCCTTTATCGATCAATTCAGCTGTCTTCTGACACAACTCGGGATAAGTAAATTTCTTATAAGGAATATTTTCTTTCTTTAAAAATGCTTCGATATATTCTTCGCCATAGTGCGGGCCGAGCAATGACGCATGCTGTAAATCCTTTTTTTCATCGACGTGACGCTTATTTGCTAAATAACGATACCAGCCCACTAATGCCGCGCCCAGCGCCCCTCCTGCGTCACCGCTTGCCGGCTGGATCCAAATCTCTTTAAAAGGTCCCTCTCGCAGTATCTTGCCATTACCCACGCAATTAAGCGCTACACCTCCGGCAAGGCACAATTTGTCCTGTCCGGTAACTTTATGAACATGGTGAGCCATTTTCAGCATAATATCTTCGGTGACTTTCTGGATAGAAGCGGCGATATCCATATCTTTCTGCGAAATCTTTGTTTCTGGCCTTCTCGGCGGTCCGCCGAATAATTTCTCGAACTTCCAGTTGGTCATTCTCAGGCCATTGCAGTATCCGAAATACTTCATATTCAGCTTAAAAGACCCATCTTCCTTAAGATCAAGCAGATTATCAAGAATCAAATCAACATACTTAGGCTCGCCGTACGGCGCAAGGCCCATTAGTTTATATTCGCCTGAATTCACCCTAAAGCCGGCGTAATAAGTGAACGCGGAATACAATAAACCCAAAGAATGCGGAAAGCGTAAATCGTTCAGGATCTCAATGTCATTATCTTTACCGATGCCAAAGCTCGCTGTTTCCCATTCGCCAACGCCGTCCATAGTCAGAAATGCCGCTTCCTTAAACGGCGAAGGGTAAAAAGCGCTGGCGGCGTGAGATTCATGATGGCCGGAAAAGATAATTTTACCCTTATACTGTAATTCCTTGGCTATTACCTCAGGAATCCAGAGCTTTTGCTTCAGCCATAAAGGCATTGCCTGCATAAATTGCCTGATTCCCGTCGGAGAATAGGCAAGCGCGGTCTCAAGGATGCGTTCGAATTTTATAAATGGCTTCTCGTAGAAAACAATAAGCTCAATATCACCTATACTGATTCCCGCTTCCTGGAGGCACCAGTTTATGGAATGGATGGGAAAACGAAAATCATGCTTTTTGCGGCTAAAGCGCTCTTCCTGGGCAGCGGCAACGATTTCGCCGTCTCTTAAGAGACACGCTGCGCTATCATGGTAAAAAGCAGAAATCCCGATAATATTCATATTATTTGTCAACTTTTGGTTCTTTTGGCAGGGCAACCACTTCATACAAGTCAATAGAGCCGGTCTCCCGCGCGCATCTCATATTCTTTTGCGGACAACCCTCAGGGGGAAAACTCTTCATAAACTTAATTCCGGGATTAACGGAGAGCTTATTTAATTCTTCACTGTCCTCGGTCAATTCCGTCTGCAGATATTGATCCCTATGCACCAAAACATATTTAACACCCATCCATTTCAGGGCCTGCGCGGTAGCCGGATCGGATAATTTAACGACTGCGTGGGCGAATTTGTTCGCATAGGTGCCCCGGATCGTAAAATTGATCATTCTCTTTTCGTGGGTAATCTGGTAAACCCTATACATCTCATTTGACGCGTCCTGGTCAAGGGGATACTCTGCGATGACCAAGTCGCTTGGCTGTTCTTTAAGCCAATAATAAACACTCGGAACCGCTGAGAAATCGATTACCTTAAAAGGAGGATAACTCCAGAATTCAAAGAGCGCTAAACCGCAAAAAACAATAAAAAGAGCCGCTTTCTTCGTCCGAGATTTATACCGGTCTAATATGAACTTCAGGCCGAATCCGGCCAACACAGTGACTGCCAGCATGACTACTATCCCGAAGCGACAGTAAGCGCGAAACATAGGCAGGATTTTGTACATGAAAAATGAAGGCATATAAATCTTTAAAGGCCCTATCTTCCACCACGGAGACTGAGAAAAGAGCCAGGCTGCCAAAGCTAATAAAAGAAAAAACCCGATATAATAGTTTTCCAAGCCGGCTTCACCGGATTTCCTGGTTTTCCACCATTTTCTAAAAGCGATAAAGGCGAGTATCAGCGCGGTCCAGCCCAGATAAAGCGTATGCTCTGTAACACTTGTCCCGTACAAATCTGATCCTATAAACTGCTCTGTCAACCTTCCAAAAACAGGGTGCGCAATAGAAGGAAGAAAATAGCTTAAAGGCTTTGCGGACTGCGCAAACAAATCCTCAAACGGACGGACATAAGGGTTCTGCGCGGCCGCCATTGTATAGCGATTGACGATCATCCCTTTTATTACCGGATAAAACTGGGGTATTAAAACAAGAAAGGCCAAAAATGAGAATAGAATAATATCCCTGAAATATCTTTTCTCGCTCTTGGTATAAATGGATTTGTCTCTAAAATCATGCCAAACCAGATACATAAGAAACAC
>CAYGZJ010000124.1:0-4491 GCA_964354335.1 uncultured Planctomycetales bacterium
TTAAAAGCCATCAAGCATATGTTCGGCACGATGATCGAGATCCCCCGCGCCGCGCTGGTAGCAGATCAGCTTTCCACCGTTGCGCAGTTCTTCTCGTTCGGTACAAATGATATGACCCAGATGGGCTTCGGATTCTCCCGGGATGATATCGGCGGATTCCTGCCGGATTACATCCAGAAAGGGATCCTTCCTGAAGACCCGTTTCAGAGCATTGATCAGGTCGGCATCGGAGAGCTGATCAAGATAGGTATTGAGCGCGGACGCAAGACCCGCAAAGACCTGGAAGTGGGTATCTGCGGCGAGCATGGCGGAGAGCCCAAATCAGTGGAATTCTGCCACCGCGTAGGCATGGACTATGTCAGCTGTTCACCGTTTCGCGTTCCGATTGCAAAGTTAGCAGCGGCGCAGGCAGTGTTGCGTGAGAAGGTTGCGACTAAGAAAACCAAGAAATAGGAACAGTTAATCTCGTTATTTTCGTTAATGTCGTTAAATTCGTTTGAAAACTTTTAAAACGATAATAACGATACTAACGAACATAACGAACTAAACGACTATGGAATCTCTAAAGCTATATCTCAAGGAAATCAGAACCATCCCGCTTTTAACGGCGCAGGAAGAGATCAAGCTTGCCAACAGAATTAAAAGAGGAGATGAAAAGGCCCGTAAGCATATGATCCGGGCGAATCTTCGTCTTGTGATCAATATCGCCAAGCGCTACGTCTATTTAGGTATGCCCTTTCTTGACCTGATAGAAGAGGGCAACATCGGCCTGATGAAGGCGGTTGATAAATTCAACCCCAAGAAGGGATTCCGCTTCTCCACCTACGCCGCGTGGTGGATCAAGCAGAGTATCACCCGCTCGATCTCAGAACAAGGCAAGATGATCCGCGTGCCGGTGTACATGAACGACCTGATCACCAAGTGGAAGAAGAAAAGAGAGCATCTAAGCCAGAAGTTAAAGCGCGTGCCGTCTGACACAGAAATCGCCAAACGCCTGCGCATTGATAAAGATAAAGTCGAGCAGATAAATTTCTGGATGACCAGCACCACCTCTTCCTTGGATGCCCCGATCGGGGAAGACGCGGAAAGCCAGGTCTCTGACTTAATCGAAGACCATACCACAGCAGCCCCGGATGAAGGCATTGAGCATATGATGGACAGAGAAAGAATAGCCAACCTTTTGGGGATCCTCGCGGACCGGGAAACCGATGTCCTGGATATGCGCTTTGGCCTAAAAGACGGCAAGGCGAGAACTCTTGCCGAGGTCGCGGTCAAATTAAAAGTCTCTCGCGAGCGGGTAAGGCAAATTGAGGAAGAGGCCTTAAAGAAGCTAAAAAGATTTGTCGAGCAACAACAGCAGGAATTATAAAAGGAGCCAAGGCATGGCAAAAAAAATCAATCTAAAAAAACATATCCGCGACATTCCTGATTTTCCCAAAGAAGGAATTATTTTTAAAGATATCACCACCTTATTGCAAGATAAAAAAGCATTTAAACATGCTGTGGACGCCCTTTGTCTAAAATTCAAGAATAAAAAAATAGATAAAGTGGTAGCAGTGGAGGCGCGCGGCTTTATTTTTGGCGGAGCAGTGGCGCACCGCTTAGGCGCGGGATTTGTCCCGGTGCGTAAAAAAGGTAAGCTTCCATGGAAGACAAATTCCGTAACCTATGACTTAGAGTATGGCACTGACACTTTAGAGATGCACCATGACGCGATCAACCCGGGTGATAAGGTTTTGATTGTGGATGATTTGCTTGCAACTGGAGGGACAGTCAAAGCTGTCACGGATCTGGTACATCAACAGAAAGCAAAGATTTCCGGCATCGCCTTCCTCATTGAGCTGGAGTTCTTAAAGGGCAAAGATAAACTAAAAGGCTACCCGATTTATTCTTTGATAAAATATTGATTCAGCTCTCAGTCATCAGCTATCAGCTCTCAGCTGATTTCTGAAAGCTGAAGACTGGAAGCTGACGACTGCGCCTGTAGCTCACACGGATAGAGCAAGAGTTTCCTAAACTCTGGGTAGCAGGTTCGACTCCTGCCAGGCGCATAGAATTTTGCTATTGTTTAGTTCAAGCAAAATTCATCCCGAAGCCTGCGAAGTACTTTTCGAAGAAAAGTACGAGCGTCTAGGCGAGGGACAAAATTAAGACTTCATTAAATGTATAATCTCCATACTCATTCTTTACTAAGCGACGGTTGCTTGCTTCCTTCAGAGCTGGCGGTGCGCTATGCTGCCAAAGGTTACAAGGCAATCGCCATCACCGACCATGTTGATTACTCTAACATTGAGCCAACCGTAAAAGCTATCCTAAACTTTACCAAGCGCTGGCCAAAGAATTCCCCGATAAAAGTTTTACCGGGAATCGAATTAACTCACCTGCCACTTCAACAGTTTAAGCCGTTGGCAATGTACGCGCGTAAGCTTGGGGTCAAAGTGATCATCGGCCACGGTGAAACTACTGCAGAACCGGTAATAAAAGGGACTAACCGCGCTGCACTCTTAGCTGACATAGACATCCTGGCACACCCCGGACTTATCAGTGATCAGGATACAAAGCTGGCCAAACAAAGAGGGATCTTTCTGGAAATCACCACCCGGCATGGCCATAGCCGCACCAACCGCCACGTGATCAAACAAGCCAAGAAATGGGGTGCAAAGCTGATTTTAAGCCACGACAGCCATGTGCCGGAAGACATTTTAACCCCAATACAACACCTAAAGTTAGCCCAAAAAGAGGGCTTAACTGGCCAGGAGCTCGACGGTATGTATAATGAGGTAAGCAGTTACCTGCGTAAGGCTATATAGTCAAATTTTTCTAATATAGTAAAATTTTAATAAATTCCTTGACAAATAAAGGGTTATGTGGTTTAATTGTAACGAAGTTGAAAAATCGGATATACCACTGGATATGGCTTTAAAAACAGGCGGAAAGGAGAGTGATAGCATTCAAATGCCTAAAGTCATACACAATCCGGTGATATGCATATATAGTAATTATCTAGGACAAATATAAACCTAGTACAAATACATTCATTATACGTTTTTAAGGAGGATTCAAAAATGGCAAAACGCTTAATTCTAGTCATGGCACTTCTGTTCGTGGCCGCATTTGCATTCAGCGCCTACGCAGAAGTCCAGAACGTGAAAGTAAGCGGCGACATCACCACTATCGGTGCGGTTCGCAACCTGGAACTTACGCAGCGCGAAGGCCTTGATGCTACTACCGGTCAAGACACCACCCATGCTGATTCGTTCCTAGCTACGATCACCCGCATAACGATTAGCGCCGATCTTACTGATAATGTTTCTACAGTTGTAAGATTGTTAAACGAAAGATACTGGGGCAAGGAAACAGATAACGAAAATTCAACTGGTGGCGGCCACACTGATACTAATACCACCATTAATCTGGACCTCGCCTATGTTACCTTAAAAGAGTTCCTGTATTCACCTCTGACCATGACCATCGGTCGTCAGGAGCTGCATTTTGGTAATGATATGATCATTGGTGATCCGGATACCAACAACAGAGTAACCTCCGCAAGTCCGTTCGGAGCTGTTAACAACGCCGGTAACAACAGGTTGAACATGGACTTAACCGCACGCAAGTCCTTTGATGCTATCCGCTCAACCCTGAATTATGATCCGGTGACTGTTGATGTGGTGGCTGCTCAGCTCAAAAATAACCAGACCAACGAAGCTGATGACATCAATCTCTACGGTGTCAACGCTGCTTACGATGTAAACAAGAAGTTAAAGGTCGAAGGTTATTTATGGTCAAAGCAGATTGAAAGAAAAACAAATACAAACCTGACTGGTGGTTTAGGCGATCTAACAATGACGCAGAACAAGCGCAGGTACACTAACGTAATGGGTTCCAGAGTTTCTGGCGAGCCGGTTGATGGCCTTACCTACTCGTTAGAAGGCGCGATGCAATGGGGTAAGTGGAACGATAACTCCATTTCACCTTACGTTCTTGATAACGGTGCCCTTAACGCGGATAACGTTGTGACGATTGGTAATAACACTCCCACAGTTAACCAGCATGCATGGGCATTGGAAGCTTTCTTGAATTATGATTTCAAGAAGGTAAAATATACCCCCTCCATTGGCGGTTGCTACGCATATTTTAGCGGTGACGATACGCCGTATCCTGGAGATGTGGTTCTTCTTTATGATAACAACAAAAAGTATAGAGGATGGGATCCGATGTTTGAAAACCAGACATTCGGTCATGTCCACAATGCGCTTTTTAACCAGACCAATCAGCATATCATTGGTTTCAAAGGTGCATTAAAGCCGTTTCAGGATATAACCGTAAAGACCGAGTATTATCAATATTTTCTGGCAAAAGCTCCTCAAGATGGCTGGGATAACGGTGGCGTTATGAACTACTCCATGCAAACCGTAGCCAGACCGAAGCTGTTCGGATCGCTCATATCTGAAGTGCTGAATCGTGACCTATGCACGTTCTGCGGCGCTTGCG
>CAYGZJ010000125.1:0-4474 GCA_964354335.1 uncultured Planctomycetales bacterium
CACAAGAGGCGTACTTTGCCATCCTATAGGCAAAGGTACTTTTTTGCCAAGGTGCGATAAAATTGGGTGTGCGTCTTCCTGTTTACACACCAGCCTATCCGCCCCAGAAGGGGCGCACTTGGCAATCGCCTCACAAGAGGCGTACTTTGCCATCCTATAGGCAAAGGTACTTTTTTGCCAAGGTGAGATAGGATTGGGTGTAAACTTTCTGCTTTACCGTTGCGCGGCAGCGCCTGGAATTACACCAGGACTTCCTTCGCCAATCTGGCTTGATTTATTTATATTTTTTAATATCCAGAAACCAGTGTTTCCAAAAACCTTCCTTTAGGACAGGTTCACTTTCCAGAATCTCTATTCTTCTTTTGAATATCGGGCCGTCGACTACCAGCGTGTGAAATTCCCCATTTTCCCCACAGGGGCAGATCTTTCTTGAAACGAGTTCATCCACCAATTCTTCGTTCACCTGCCTTCCCACAAAATTTTTATCGAATTTATCCGCCTGAGCGCTGACAACCACCGACTTAAACCCTAGCTTAATAAATTCCCGCACCAGGCTTTCTGGTGACGCGTTCCACAACGGCTCAACCGGCGTAATGCTCAAGTCTTTGCAAACACGCTCCACCCAATCCTTGTGTTCATCAAGATAAATATCCCCGAACACCATTGCCTCTATGCCCTGGATCTGCGAAACAGCTTCCTTGAATTCTTTTTCGTATTCCTTCATGTCAGCGGTCACTTCCTTCTGAATGATCGGTATGCCTATCAGTTCAGCCTGGAGATTCATCAGCCTGGATTCTATTCCGTGAAAACAGCTCCTCTTGGACTCTCTTGATATAAAATGCAAAAGGTTCTGTATCTTATACCCCTGCTTCAATGCTTTGAAACAAGCCAGGCAACTATCCTTTCCCCCGCTCCATGAGGATATTGCGGTTATACTAGCCATAAGCCAGACCTTTCTAATATGCAAATACACAACAGAACAATGATCTCTGTTATCTCGTTAGTTGCGCCAAGAGTATCCCCGGTTATGCCGCCTAACTTGCGGGTGATAAATTTACCTATTACATATGCGCCTAAAGCGCTTATCCCAAAAACAAAAAGGCCACCTGTCTTAGCGATCAAGCCTGCGCAGGCCAAAACAATAATAGTGGAAAAAATGAATATGCCCGGAGTGATCCCTTCTGTAAAAACTTTTGCTTTCCCTTCTTTCCTGGCATAAGGAAACAGGAAAATCGAAAAAACCATAGACCATCTGCTCAATACGCACATGAGCAATAGTCCGGCGATCTTCGATGCAGGGCTTAAGGAAAAAAAGAAAGCTATCTTTAATAGAATGACACAAACCACAGCCACGATACCCAATACACCTGCGTGAGAATCGCGCATGATCTCAAGCATCTGTTCCCTGGGCTTCCTGCTTAATAGCGCGTCAAAAGTATCGGATAACCCGTCTAAATGCAGACCGCCGGTAAAGATGACCAGGGTGACTACCAGGATTATACTCGAGGCAATAAAGGGAAAATTTAAAAATAATAATAACTTAAACAACCCTATAAGCAGAAACCCGAGGAATAATCCTACGAGGGGATAATAAATCAAAGAGCGCACCAAAGATTTATCATCTGCATTCTTTATCCTTAGCGGAATAACAGTCAGGAATTGCAGGGCCAATAGAATACTTTTTATCATTTTATCCCCTTCGGGGAGAGAGCCTCAACCTTTAGGCCGAGAGGCTCCACCCTTTTCCGAGACATTAGCGCTTTTAAAAGTAGCCATTTGAGTTAAGATTTTGACAGCCGCATCAGCCAGGCTTATACCTAACGCAGCACCTGTCCCTTCTCCAAGCCTTAAGTTTAAATCCAGAATAGGCTCAAGACCGATATAATCCAAAATAATTCTATGCCCGATTTCAACTGAGCAATGCGAAGCGATCATATAATCCTTTACCTTCGGCTCTATTTTGTAAGCCACCAATGCCGCAGCTCCGGATATAAATCCATCGATCATCACCGGCACTTTCCTGGCGGCAGCAGCCAGGATTATTCCGGCCAGGCCTGCGATTTCAAAGCCTCCGACTTTAGAGAGCACATCGATTGCATCTCCCGTGTCAGGCTGGTTGACCTGAATCGCTTTCTTGATGATTTCAATTTTATTTTTTAATCCCTTATCGTCAACTCCCGCGCCCCTTCCGGTGAGCTCTTCTACGGACTTTCCGGTAAATACCGCGGTAATCGCGCTTGCGGTAGTAGTATTACCAATACCCATCTCACCTGTGCCGATAATATCTATCCCTTTCTTAAATTCTTCCTCAAAAACCGCTATTCCTGCCTCAATTGACTTTACGGCCTCATCCTTTGTCATGGCCGGACCTTTAGCCATATTTTTTGTCCCGTAGGCTATCTTTCTGATCACTAGTTCCGGGCTAGCTTTTAAATCTTCCGCTACCCCCATATCCACCACTACCACTCTTACCCCAGCATGCTTTGCCAGGACATTTATGCCTGCGCCTCCCCGGACAAAATTATAGACCATCTGGGCAGTGACTTCTTTCGGATAGGCGCTTACTCCTTCTTCGGTAACGCCGTGATCTGCGGCCAAAGTAAAAATAACTTTATTTCTTAGTTCCGGCATTTCTTTTGCGCTAATACCCACAATTTGCTTGGCTAATTCTTCCAGCCTTCCCAGGCTTCCCAGGGGTTTAGTCAGGCTATCCAGCCTTTCCTGCGCAGCTTCCATCAACTTAATATCCGGCCCTTTTATCTTTGCCGTAGTTTCTTTTATTTTATCCATTTAAATCTTTCCCTTTCCTTTTATCCTGCAGGGAAGGCCTGAGGCCATAAAAAATACCTCATCTGCTTCCTTCGCCACAATCTGGTTAATCTTACCGGCAATATCCCTAAAATCTCTTCCCAGTTTATTCGCCGGGACAACACCCAGGCCAACCTCATTGGATACGATTATGGCCTGCGCTTTTTTCTTTCTTAAATGCTCAAGCATCCGGTCAATTTTAGCTTCAATGGTTTTATGACCGGCTTTTGCCAGAAGAAGATTTGAGACTAACAGTGTCAGACAATCTATGACAATACAATCAAACTTATTGTCCATACTCGCAAGCAACAAAGCTACATCCTTTGCTTCCTCAAAGGTCTCCCAGTGGCTGGGTCTTAACTTCTTATGCAGCTTTATGCGCTCTTTCATCTCCCTGTCCAGCCCCTCGCAGGTAGCGATAAAAGCCACATCCTTATGCTTCTTCGCCAGCTCCAGGGCATAGGTGCTTTTTCCGCTTCTTGCCCCGCCTAGAATAAACGTTATCTTTCCCATTATTCCTCCAATTTTACAAGCTGGGAATAATCCCACAGGGATAGCCCTTCCTATACCTTTTAAGGAAGGGGCTAACCCCGCCGCCCCGCATTCTGCGGGGTATGAGGCGGGGCATCTTACTCCAAATGCAAAGTATCGTTTAACGACCTGATCTTTGACTTGCCATTTTTGTGTTCAATAATACTTAAGCTCGCGGATTTCGGGATGTATTTCCAGAAATCCTTTGACTTTAATATATGGTTTACAAATATGCTGATAGGCCCGCCGTGACAGACCACCGCGATTGTCTTATTTTTATTCTTAGCGATAATATTTTTCAGCTCCCTTACCACTCTTTTCCTAAAATTCACCAAACTTTCTCCTCCCGGAATTTTCACACGGAAAGGGTCCTTTAGCCACTTCTTATACACCACAGGATATTTCTTCATGATTTCTTTATAGGTCAGGCCCTCAAAAATTCCGAAATGTATCTCGCGTAATCCAGGCAGCGATTCTATTGATCTATCCTTAAAGATTATTCCTGCTGATTGTATGGCCCGGCTCCTGTCGCTTGCGTAAATCTTATGCACTTCATCATTCTTTAACCTCTTATGCAATTTTCCGACCTGACGCCTGCCTTTTGGATTTAGCGGGATATCCTTGAAACCGGAATATCTTTTCTTGCGGTTAAAATCCGTTTCGCCGTGCCTGATCAAGATCAATTTTGTCGCCATCACTTCTCTCCAGGAACCAGCAGCACAAAGGGCTTGGAACTGACCGGATTATCATTTACTACCACCACCGTTTTATAAACCGCTTCGATATTCTGGTAAGTCAGGACTTCTCGGGGTGAGCCTTCCTTAAACACATGGCCTTCATTCAGCAAAACAATGCGGTTACAATATTCGCTGGCCAGGTTCAGGTCGTGCAGAACCATGGCTATGGTAAGATTGCTCTGACGATTAAGCCTCTTAAGCAAGTCCAACACCTGTATCTGATGTCCGATATCCAAATGCGATGTCGGCTCATCCAGGTATAACAAAACCGGCTCCTGGGCCAATGCCTTGGCAATGACCACCCGCTGCCGCTCCCCTGAACTAAGCTCATCTATCTTTTTTTCTTTTAGCTGCGATACATCGGTCATGCTCAAAGATCTTTCCACTATATCTAAATC
>CAYGZJ010000126.1:0-4474 GCA_964354335.1 uncultured Planctomycetales bacterium
AGGTTTCAATACAAAATATATTGTGTATATTATTCCAGCTGCTGTCGCGCTGCTTCTGATTATTCATATATTGCTTTTCGGAGCAGTTGTTATAAAAAGCGTGCAACTGGGCTCTTTGCAGAATAAATGGAAGAAGCTTGAGCCGCAACGTAAACAAGCCGAAGAGTTTAACAAGGAATCCGCTGTTTTAGACCAGGACGCTAAATTAATAAAACAGCTTAGCGGACAGCGGATCATCTGGTCGCAGAAACTTAATCTCTTAAGCCTTGATTTGCCTGCCGGTATCTGGTTTAACGAGCTTACAGCCAGCCCGACTGAATTGCTATTACGTTGTTCCGTGATTTCGCTTGAGGGCAGACAAATAGCATTGATCAAGACTTTTATGGATAAGCTAAAAAGCGATCCAACTTTTTTCAATGATTTCAGCGCTCTTGAGTTAGGGCCTTTGCAGACTAATACGTTTGGCGGTATTGAGGTCACCACATTTACCTTAAAAGGCGTGCTAAAAAACAAATGATAGATATAGCCACACTTACTAATAAGCTTATTGCGGACAAGAAAAAGCTGCTTTTGGCGGTATTGATTGTCCTTGTTTTTCTCTATGTCGATTTTGCCTATATTCTCAAAGCCCAGATGCAGGGATTTTCCGCGACCAACAAGAAAGTTGCAAAAGTGTCTAAAGATTTAGATGCACTGAATAAAGATATTAAGAATATGCAGATCGTTAAAATTAAGCTCGCCGATGGAGAGAAAAAAGCTGTATCTAAAGAAAAAACTATTCTGTCGGAGAATCAGATAACTTCCCTTCTTCAGGATATAGAGGGTATCGAACAAAAATCCGGGATGGAAATCGTGCAGATGAAGCATGGAACGGTTACTGCTGGTTCCGCAAAGAAGAAGGGGCAGGTTGCGGCGGAGCCGGCGTTAGGGCAGCTTATTCCTTATGATATTTCGCTGGATATAAACGGAGATTATCATCACTTGGGCGCTTTTATCAATGAGATAGAAAACGCCCAGGTTTTTGTCTTGGTTCAGGGTATTAAAATATCACCATCTGTCAATGATGTAACTAAGCAAAAGATTAGCCTGACCCTTAAAACTTATGTTAAGAAATAAAGTCTCTATTTTTCTATTTATTGCATTTATTGTTACTGCGGCGCATGCCCAGGCACAGGAGCAATTCGTTTATGACGCTAAGGCAAAACGTAATCCTTTTATCCCATTGATCAGCGCTGACGGCAGAATTCTTCAGCTGGATAAAGAAGAGCGGCCAAGCCAGGATATATTGGTAGACGGAATTATTTATGATAAATTTGGACGATCTTATGCTATAGTTAACGGAGGAGTAGCTGCGGTCGGGGACAGGGTCGGGGCTTACCGGGTCCTAAAAATCGAAAAGGACAAAGTCATTTTTCTTAATAAAGACGGCCAGGCAAGAGAAGTCGTTTTATATAAGGAGGGCGAGTGAGAAAAATTAAATTTATCAGCTGGGGGATGATATCCTTCATCTTTGTTTTTGCTATTTGCGTTTTTGCTTTTGCGCAAGAGAAGAATCAGGCTGATAGCCAAAAGCCTGCAGCCACTCAAACAGAACCTGTAAAAGAGCAAAAAGAGGCAGCAGTTGTAGAGCAAAAGGCAGCTACGGATGAGGCTGTTCAGAAGCAGCCGGAAATTGTTGTCGTGGGCCCGGAGCAGGCGCAGGTAGTGCAGCAGCAGGAACCGGATCTGTCTCCAGAGGTGGATCTGGCGCGCTCGGAGAACGTCACCTTTGATTTTAAGGAAGCGGATATTCACAATGTCATAAAGATTATTTCCTACAAATCCGGGATAAATATTGTCACTACCCCTGAGGTTATGGGTACGGTGACCATGCGGTTGGTTGATGTGCCCTGGGAATTAGCGTTGGATGTGGTGCTTAAGACTTACGGTTATGGGTATCAGCGTCAGGGAAACGTTATCCTGGTCACGCGGCTTGAGAACGTGGCAAAGATCCAGGCAGAAGAGCCTTTACAGACAGAGATATTTAATCTTAAATTTCTCGATGCTATTGATGCGCAAAAGGTTCTTCAGGGGTTGATCTCAAAACGCGGCTCTATCGCGATCCTCTACTCCCGTGGCCAGAAGGGCTGGAAATACAGCAGTTACCAGATCGGCAAAGAAAAGATGGAAGCCGGGGCTTTGGAAAGGCAGGGAGGGGCAGCTGCAGATACCGGCCGTTCAAAAACATTATTAGTAACGGATACCCCGGCAATGCTGGACAGGATCCGTAATGTTATTTTGCCCCAGATAGACTTAAAACCGCATCAGGTGCTGATTGAGGCCCGTCTTATGGAAGTCAGAAGAGATAAGTTGCGTGATATAGGCGTTGACTGGGGATTAGGCTCTGAAGGCGCTGAGGCTACAACAGCAGCGAATTTAAAAGCTAACTCACAGGTTATAGCAAAGGCCCCTGACGGTTCACCGTTGGATAAGTTGGCCGGTAACGCGGTAGTCTCTCAGTATAAGCCGGCGCTTTTTACTGCTGACTGGTCGGGTATTAACGGAACTTTTCCTTATAATACCGGAGCGCAGTTTATATTTCAGAAACTTAGCGGTATCAGGTTTGAGGCGGTGGTGCATGCGCTTGAAGATGATGTGGATACCAATGTTTTATCTGCTCCGCGTATTCTGACTCTGGATAATCAGGAAGCTTCGATTATGGTCGGATATCATACCCCTATTTTTGCAACAAGCGTATCCAGCTCATCAACTACAAGCGGCGCAGCTGCCTCGACGATCACCCAGACCCTGGATTACTACCAGGAAATAGGGATCAAGCTTTTTGTGGTACCACAGGTAAATGAAGATGGTTATATTAATATGATTATTCATCCCAGTGTTACTGCAACAACAGGAAGCCAAAGCGCCCAGATAATAGCTACCGGCATTGCCTCTCCCGTGACTACTCCCTATCCGGTTATTGATGTGCGCGAAACCCAGACACAGGTTATGCTTATGGATGGGGAGACTGTGGTTATCGGCGGACTGCTAAAAGACCAGGATGTAAAAGACAGTCAGGGTATTCCTTTTATGAAGGATATCCCGCTATTGGGAGGGCTCTTCAGGCGCGATACGTACAGCAAGAAGAAAACCGACCTGCTTATATTTATTACTGCCCGCATCATAAAAGAGGGTGAGTTTTCGCCTGAAGAAGTGGCAAGGCTTAAAGGCGAACTGGGAAAAGATCCCAAACAAATCGCCGCGGCAAACAAAAAGAAAAAGGTTGTCGCGAAAAACAATAGCCCGGTAAATAATACGCCGCCTCCGGAAAAGCCGCAGCAGCCGGTTCAGAAACAATAGATTGTGCAGAAAGTCACTTTTATCTTTTCCAAAACTGGCTACATGAGGTATATTTCGCATCTTGATCTGATGCGTCTTTTTATGCGCGCCATGCGTCGCGCAGATTTGCCGCTTCAAATCACGCAAGGTTTTCATCCGCATCCGAAATTCAGCATAAAGCGCGCGTTAAAGTTAGGGCTGGAAAGTGAAAACGAAGAAGCGACCATTGTTTTGACTGAACCGATCGACCCGGCAGTTTTTAAAAATAGATTGCAGCAACAAATGCCCGAAGGAATAGCTATCAAAGAAGCAAAAGCTGTAACTTAAATTCCAAATCACAAATGCCAAATCACAAACAAATCACAATTCCAAATGAGCAAAATCACAAAATAAATTTTATTTTGTTATTGTGATTTAGGTATTGGATATTGTCTGTGGTTTGTAATTTGTATATTGTGATTTAAATCTTAATTAGGAGATTAATATAATGAGTAAAGAAATTTTGATCAACGTAGAATCACAGGAGAAGCGCGTCGCTATCGTAAACGAAGGCAGGTTGGATGAGTTTTATATCGAGCGGCCGCAGGATAAGACCATCGTTGGTAATATCTATAAAGGAAAGATCGAGGCTGTGCTGCCTTCAATTGGAGCTGCGTTCGTCGATATCGGACTGCCGAAAAAGGGATTTTTATACCTTTCCGAGATAGAATCCGCTTTTGAGGCGGAGATGCAGGACCAGCAGAAAAAAGCTCCGAAAGAGATCAAGAAGGGTCAGGATGTTCTGGTGCAGGTGGTTAAGGAATCATTCGGCACCAAGGGCCCGCGTCTTTCCACACAGATCGGTCTGGCAGGCAGGTATCTAGTATTGATGCCGCTTGAAAATCAGATCGGCGTTTCCCGCAGGATCGAAGATGATGAAGAGAGAAAGCGCCTGCGTTTGGTCTTTAGTGAGCTAAAACTTCCTAAGGATGTCGGCTTTATTGTCCGCACCGCGGCAAGCGGCAAGTCAAAGCAGGAGATACTGCATGACGCTAACTTTTTGCTTAAGCTTTGGGGCCGCCTGGAGAATAATATCAAGCGCAGTAAAGCCCCTAGCGTAATCTATGAGGAGTATGATCTGACACTTCGCGCCATCCGCGATTCTTTTACCGATGAT